>NZ_JBSFUA010000034.1:0-92660 GCF_053591555.1 Crossiella sp. NPDC003009
CAATGTGATCTCAAAGGAACCTCTAGACGAGGTTACAAGATACAAGCTCTACTGGCTTACATCGGCACACTGTTGAGTTCTCAAAGAACACACGCGCACCGCGCAATCTATCAGCTCTTCGCTGACAGCTTGCTCCGGGGCTTGTTTGCTCTGGAAGCTTTCGGGCGCCCACTCTACCACCTACTGGTGGGAGCTTGGTTCGCGGCCCTTCCGGCGGTCCGCTCCCGGTTATTTCCGGGGCCGTTCCGCGCTGGCAGAGAGAAAGTTACTCAGGGGCGAATGAGAAGTCAAATCGGCTGGTCAAGGGTGGTTTGGTGGATTTGGCGGGGTGGCTGACCAGGGGGTTCTGGGAGCAAAGTCAGGCAGGACGGCCGGCACTGGTTCTTTGTGCGCGGCGAACCGCGGTTGGGGACGGGGTACCGCGTTGTCGCGGTCGGCCCGGGCCCCGGCCGTTAGCATCCGGGGCAGGTTCGGCGAGGGGAAAGCTTCGATGAGCGAGAAGGCGGCGCGGCCGATCGCGTGCACCATCACCACCGTCGCCGGGATGCCCGCAGCGCGGGTGCTCGCCGCTTCCTATCTGGAGTGGAACCCGGGGCACGAGTTCGTCATCGCGGTACTGGACGGTGACCGGGGCGCACGCCAGGTCAACGGGGTGCGGGTGGTCGGCTGGGACGGGTTCGGGCTGACCGAGGAGAGCTACCTGCGGCTGGCGACCGCGTTCCCGGCCGCTGAGCTGCGCACCGCGCTGGTTCCTTTCCTGCTGCGCGCGCTGCTTACTAGGACCGACCTGGTGACCAGCCTGAGCAGGGACAGCAAGGTGTTCGCGCCCTTTGTCCAGCTCGCGGACCTGACCAGGGCGCACGGGGCGGTGCTGCTGCCCAGGCTGCTGGCGCCGCTGCCGGATGACGGGCTGGCCCCGAGCGAGGCCGAGGTGCTGGCCGGCGGGGTGTTCGACCCGGCGTTCCTGAGCGTGACCGGTCGGGCCGGGGCGATGCTGGACTTCCTGTGCGAACGGGTGGCACGCAACGCGCTGAGCGGGGACGACCGGTGGCCGAGGTGGACCGATGAGGTCACCGCGCTGTTCCCGCACGTGGTGCTGCGCGATCCCGGGGTCGGGGTCGGGCACTGGAACGCGGGTCAGCGGCCGGTGACCGCGGATGCCAGTGGCACGCTGCGGGCCGGTGGCGAGCTGCTGCGCACGTTCGTCTTCAGCGGGTACCGGCCGGAGACGCCGTGGCTGCCCGCCGAGCTGCCGGGGCGGCCGAGGGTGCTGTTCTCCGCGCAGCCGGCGCTGCGCGCGGTGTGCGATGACTATCGGGATGAGCTGCTGGCGGCGGGCTACCAGCTGGACACCCCCGAGGTGTGCAAGTTCGACGAGCTGCCGGACGGTACGCCGCTGACGCCGCTGGTCCGGGAGCTGTTCCGGGCCGAGTGTGGCAAGGCGGTGGCGAAGCAGCGGGCGGGCAAGGCCGCGGAGGTCCCGCCGCACGCGTTCGGTCCGGACAAGGGTGGCGCGTTCCGGGACTGGCTGGCCGGGCCGGGCAACCCGACGCAGGCGCACTCCGGGCTGAACCGCTGGGTGACCGCGATCTGGGACAGCCGGGTGGACCTGCGGGTGGTGTTCCCCCGGCCGACCGAGGGCGACAACGAGGCCTACCGGCAGTGGTGCCGGAGTGTGGCCACGACCGAACACGACCTGGCGGAGTGGGCGGTGCCCGAGCCCGCGCTGGCCCGGCCCGCGCCGGTGGCCGAGTTCGGGGTGAACCTGCTCGGGCACCTGACCGCCGAGCTCGGCGTCGGCGAGCTCGGGCGGGCGCTGCACAAGGCGGTGCACGCGGCAGGTGTGCCGACCGCGACCGTGGTCGAGGACTTCCTGGTCAACAACCGGACCGCGATCGAGCGGCCGACCTCGCTCGGCGCGCCGAAGTACCCGCTCAGCGTGCTGTGCATCAACGCCGACACCACCACGCTCGCGGTGGACCTGTACCCGCACCTGTTCCACCAGCGGTACCGGATCGGCGTGTGGTCCTGGGAGCTGGACGAGTTCCCGGCGAGCATGCACAAGGCGTACGAGCTGGTCGACGAGATCTGGACGATCAGCGAGTTCTGCCGGGCGGCGATCGCGGCGCACACCGACAAGCCGGTGAAGGTGTTCCCGATCCCGATCAGCGACCCCGGTCCGCCGAACCGCGCCCGCAGGCTGCCCGGCGCGGCGCCGCGGTTCCTGTTCGCCTTCGACTTCAACAGTGTCGGCGAGCGGAAGAACCCGTGGGGGCTGGTGGAGGCGTTCCGGCTGGCGTTCCCGGACGATCCGGACGTGCGGCTGGTGGTCAAGGCGATCAACGCCGACCTGCACCCCGGTGCGGCGGAGCGGCTGCGCGCGGTGATCGGCACGGATCCGCGGATCGAGCTGCTGGAGCGGTACCTGTCGGTGGCCGAGCTGGCCGCGCTCTACGACGAGAGCGACTGCTACGTCTCCCTGCACCGCTCGGAGGGCTTCGGCTTCACCGTGGCCGAGGCGATGATCCGCGAGCTGCCGGTGATCTCCACCGACTACTCCGGCACCGCCGAGTTCCTGGACGTGGTGACCGGCTTCCCGGTGCCGTTCAAGTTCACCCGGGTGGGCGAGGGCTGGGACCCGTATCCGCCGGATGCTCGCTGGGCCGACCCCGATCTGGCCGCCGCGGCGCGGGCCATGCGGCGGGTCGCGGATGATCCTGAGCACGCCGCTGCGGTGGGCCGGGCGGGTCGCGAGTACATTCTGCGTACCCGCACCGTGTCTGCCGCTGCGAACTGGGTGCGCGAGCAGCTCGAGCAGGCGTACCGGGCTGCCCAGCGACGAGGCGCCTGAACGCGCCGGCAGGCGCAATGGTCACGACTCGGCAGCGGCAGACACCACTGACGATGGCATCGGCACAATATGCCGCGTCTTCTTTACCCAGTGGAAGGGGGTGCCAGGGTGACCTGGCATGACGAGCTACGCAAGCTCGACGAGGGTCTGGCCGCCGGCCTGATCTCCGCCGAGGAGTACCGCGCTCGCCGCGATGAGCTGCTGTCGGCGGCGGCGGGGGCGGGTGGCTCACCCTCCTTCACACCCCCGGGTGGTCAGCAGCAGGGGATCGACAGCACCCAGGTGATGCAGCCGATCCGGGACAACACCCCCAATCCGGCCGGCGCCGAGGCCACCCAGGTGGTGCCCAATGGTGGCGCGGAGGCGACCCAGGTGGTGCGCGGCTGGCAGCCGCAGCCGCCCGCCGGTGACGCCGACCGCACCCAGGTGGTGCCGAACGCGGGCGGGCAGCCGGGTTTCCCGCCGCCGCCCCAGCCGCAGCACCAGCAGCAGCCGTTCCCCGCCTCGCCGCCGAGCGGGTTCCCGCCGCCCCCGTTCCCGCCGCAGCACCACCAGCAGCCGCCCCAGCAGCAGCCGCAGACCCCGTGGGGCGATGAGTCCAACGCCGCCCCGCCGTGGGGCAACGCCGGCGACCTGCCGCCGCTGCCGCCCGCCGGCAACGAGGCGTGGATCCGGCAGGGCCCCGAGGTCTTCGGCGCGTCCTCCGGCAAGTCCTCCAAGGTGCTGCCGATCATCGGCATCGTCGTGGTGGTCGCGCTGATCGGCGCCGCGGTGTGGTTCTTCGGCTTCCGGGACACCGGCGCGGGCCCGGCCGACACCGGCTCGAACACCGCGTCGGCCGCGCCGACCACGACCACCTCGCAGAAGCCGCTGGAGCTGCTCCCGCCCGGCCCCGGCACCCCCGACCCCAAGAGCGGGGTCAAGGACCTCGGCCAGCTGCGCTCCGACGAGCTGCTGCAGAACGGCGAGGTCGCGGTCATCGGCAGCGCCAACCCCGGTGAGATCTCCTACAAGGGCAGCACCGAGGGCAAGTTCCAGTACTCCTCGATCGTGATCGAGACCAAGGACGAGGCCGCGGCCAAGGACCTGCAGAAGAAGATGGTCGAGTTCGCCCGCACCGACGGCATGGTCGACGGCGTGGTCGGCGAGCTGCCCAAGAACGGGACCATCCTGCAGTTCATCGACGACGCGCGGGCGCTGTTCCGCATCGTGTGGGTCTCGGGCAACAAGGTCGTGCGCACCAACGTGAGCCAGAACCCGGTGCCGCCGCAGGGTCCGAACCGGGACTCTGAGCTGGTCCGGGAGTTCCACCGGCTGACGGTGGGTGTGGCCGCCAAGTTCCCCGGCCAGTGAGTGACCAGGTGACGCGGGAGCGCGGTGGGTTCACCCCGATCTCGCAGGTGGAGATGGCGGCGCCGGAATGGTTGCGCCGCATCTCCTGGCCCTCGGTGCTGATCGGTGTCTTCGGGCTGCTGCCGGTGCTCGGCACGGTGCTGGAGATCGCGGGCGCGCCGAGGCTGCACTTCCTGGACTACTGGCACCTGCTCGCCCGGATCACCAACGACGACGGGACGCTGATCCCGAGGGCGATCGTGCAGTACCACAACGAGCACCCGATGTTCGTGCCCGCGCTGCTGTTCTGGCTGGACGCCAAGTTCCTCGGCGGCAGCAACCACGCGCTGGGCGCGCTCACCGCGGTGTTCGCCGCCGGGATCGTGCTGGTGCTCAACCTGATGCTGCCCCGGTCGCTGGACGTGGTGAAGCGGACCGCGCTGACCGCGGCCTTCGCCTTCCTGGTGTTCTCCACCAACGCCACCGAGATGTTCGGCCAGGGCATGAGTGGGATCAGCTGGATGCCGCAGTTCTTCTTCGCGGTGCTGGCGCTGCTGCTGGCCCAGCGCGGGCGTCCGGTGTGGTCGATGGCAGCCGCACTGGCCGCCTGCGTCAGCCACGGCACCGCGTTCGCGGTGTTCCCGGCGCTGGCGCTGGTGTTCTTCCTGCGCGGTGACCGGGCCCGCCGGGTGCTGTGGCCGCTGGTGATCGGGCTGGTCGTGGTGGTGGGCTGGCTGCTCACGGTGAACCAGGCGCCCAAGACCGGTGGCGACCTGCGCGCCGATGACTACCTGGCGATGACCGCGGGCACCATCGGGCAGCTGTGGTCGGCCAAGGCGCCGGACATCGCGGTGGTGCTCGGCGGGCTCACCGCGGCCGGGCTCGTGGCCGCGGTGGTGTTGTTGCTGCGCAAGCGGAGCGGTGGCGGGATCGACGCGCCGCTGGCCGGTTGGGCAGGCGTGGGGCTCTACATCCTGGCCGCGGCGGCGATGATCGGCCTGTCCCGCGCGGCGCTGGGCATCGGGGTGTCGCTGGCCGGGCGGTACGCGGAGATCGCGGCGCTGGCCGCGGCCGCGCTGCTGGCCCTTGCCGTGCTGTGGTTCCCCTCGGTCTCGGTGGCCAGGGTGACCGCGGTGGTGCTCGCGGTGGCCGCGGTCGGCTATGTCGCGGGCAACGGGCAGGCCAACATCCAGCGGCAGATCTACCAGGAGCAGGCGATCACCGCGGTGGCGATGCGGGTGAACGCGCCTGCCGAGATGTCCCGGCTGCGGGTGCCGAAAGAGGTGCTGCCCGCGGCCAAGGCGCTCGGCGTCTACCCGTTCAGCGCCGACTTCACCCTGGGCTGTGGCCGGCCGGGGCTGGAGCTGGGCGAGGCGGTGGACCCGAAGCAGATTCAGGAGCTGGCCGCGCCGGAGCCGGGCCTGCCCAACGTCGGCAACGTGGAC
This sequence comes from Crossiella sp. NPDC003009, assembly GCF_053591555.1. Classification (NCBI taxonomy): domain Bacteria; kingdom Bacillati; phylum Actinomycetota; class Actinomycetes; order Pseudonocardiales; family Pseudonocardiaceae; genus Crossiella; species Crossiella sp. NPDC003009. The sequence goes on from NZ_JBSFUA010000034.1 coordinate 5,629, forward strand.
AGCGGGCCGGTGCGCGGGGACGCGCCGATCGTGGGCTGGGCGCTGGTGAACCAGCGCGCGGTGGACTGCGTGCTGGTGCTGGACTCGGCGAACCGGATCGTCGGTGGCGGCGGGGTCGCAGTGCGCAGGGCCGACATCGGGCTGGCGCTGCACGTGGACGAGCAGAACAGCGGGTTCACCGCGGTGGCCGCGCCGGGGGCGACCAGCCCCAGGATCGTGGTGGGCGCGCGGGGTTCGCTGTTCCACGTTGGTGCCGTGACCGCGAAGGGCTGAGTTGGTGAGCGGGGACAACGACGAGCTGTGGCGCGGGCTGCTGGCCCCGCTGCGGCCGGCCGCCGGGGCCCGGATGGTGCGGGTCGGTCCGGAGGGACTGGCCGGTGGCGGGCCGTTCGACCTCGCGTTGCTGGACGGCACGGTGGAGCACACCGCGGATCCGGCCGCGCTGCTCGCGCAGGTGACCGGGCAGCTGGCCGAGGACGGCGTGCTGGTGCTCGCGGTGCACAACCAGCTGGGGCTGGGGCAGCTGCTGGGCAAGGCCGATCCGGTGCGGCAGCGGCTGTGGCTGGGCGCGGCGGACTACCCGGGCGTGCGGGGGCCGCGGACCTGGACCCGGTCGGTGCTGGCCGAGCTGCTCGACGGGGCCGGTCTGACCGCGCAGCGCTGGCTGGCCTGCTACCCGGACCAGGCACGGCCCAGGGTGCTGGTGGACAGCTCGGTGTTCGAGCGGGACGACCAGGCCGAGCTGGTGGACAAGCTGGTGCGGGACCCGCTGCTGGGCGCGGCCGACGAGCAGCTGGCCGCGGCGCCGGGCAGGCGGCTGCACCAGCTGGCGCTGGCCGAGGGTTTCGCCGGTGCGGTGGCGCCCGCGTTCCTGGTGGTGGCCGGGCGGACGCCGGAGGCAGTGGCGAACCTGGTCCAGCCTGGGCTGGCCTGGCTGGTCAACAGCAGCAGGCACGCGCGCTGGCAGCGGACCCGGCGGCTGACCGAGGACCTGGTGCTGGAGACGGTCGAGGGCACCGAGGACGCCGAGGGCTGGCTGCGGCAGCGGGTGGCGGCGACCGAGCCGTGGCTGCCGGGGCGGTGCCTGGACGCGGAGCTGCTGGACGCGCTGGCCGAAGGCGATGTGAACCGGGCCGGGGTGGTGCTCGGGCTGTGGTGCCGGGTGTGCCTGACGCCCGCGCGGACGCTGACCGCGGAGGACCAGCGGCATCCGTTCCTGCCGGGGCGGGCCGGGGTGCCGGTGCTGCCGCCGGACTGCCTGGACGTGCACCCGGGCAACGTGGTGCTGGGGCCGGACCGGGAGGCGCGGCGGATCGACCTGGAGTGGGAGGCCGGGTCGGGGGTGGACGCCGAGCTGGCGCTGCTGCGCGGGTTGCGCGAGTTCGCCAGGGAGCTGCGGGACTCGGGCGCGCCACATCCGTGGCCTGCCGAGACGAACCTGCAGAAGCTGCTGTTCCGGCTGGCTGACCTGTGCGGGCTGGGTGGCCCGGCGCGGCAGCGGTGGACCGAGCTGACCTCGGCCGAGGTGGCCTTGCAGCAACTGGTCTCCGGCGCGTCGCGCGAGCAGGTGCTGGCCACGCTGGAAGCGGACGCGGTGCTGCCGGGCAGACCGAGGGTGTGGGAGCTGCCGCCGGGGCTGGGCGAGGTTGGCCGGGCGCTGGCGGCCAAGGAGCAGGCGGAGAAGACCGCGCGCTCGCTGTGGACCGACGTGGAGGCGCTGCGCCAGCAGATCGCGCACCGGCAGGCGGAGCTGACCCAGGCGCGGGCGCAGGCCGAGGAACTGCGGGACGAGCTGAGCAGGGAGCACCAGGCGGCCGAGGCCGCGCTGCGCACCGCGGACGCGGAGCGGGAGGCGCTGCGGCAGGAGCTGGCGCGTACCCAGGACGAGCTGGTGGAGCTGGACAACCGGGTGGGCAGCGCGTTCGCCGGGCTGGCCGAGGCGACCGAGGACTTCGAGCGGATCAGGGCCGAGGCGGACACGGCGCGGACGGAGGCGGCCGGGCACGCCTCGGCCGGTGAGCAGCTGCGGGACCGGCTGGCCAGGACCAGGGCGCGGCTGGACGCGCTGGAAGGGTCCTCGCTGGTCAGGGCAGGGCACCGGTACGTGTGGCCGGCGGCGCGGGCCGCGCGGGGGGTGCGCGACCTGCTGCTGGGCCGCGGCGGGGCGGAGCCGGACAGCGTGCTGCGGCGGGCCAGCCGGTACGCGCCCGCGCTGGCGCCGTTGCTGGCCCGGCGGTTGCGGGTGCGCGAGGGTGGCGCGCGCGAGGCCGGGCTGCGGTTCGTGGTGGACGTGCCTGCGGAGCCGGTGCACATCGGGCGCGGGCAGGTGGTGGACCTGGCCGGTTGGGCGGTGCACGCGGACCTGCCGGTGCGGGCGGTGTGGATCAAGGCGGATGGCCGGATGTGCCCGGCGAACCTGGGCTACCACCGGCCGGTGGTGCGGCGGGAGCTGGGCGCGGCCGGGTGGCACGTGCCCGAGGGCAGTGGGTTCCGGGCGCGGGTTCCGCTGCCCGCCGGGCCGACCAGGCACGACCTGCCGCTGGAGCTGATCGTCGACCTGGCCGACGGGACCCGGCTGCACCGGGCGCTGCCCGCGTTGCGGACCAGGGCCGAGGTGGGCATCCGGCCGGTGCGGGTGGACTGGCCCGGCACCGGTCCCCGGGTGGCGATCTGCCTGGCCACCTACCACCCGGAGCGGCGGTTCCTGGCCGAGCAGCTGGACTCGATCCGCGCGCAGACGCATGACAACTGGGTGTGCGTGATCTCCGATGACGGCACCGATCCGGCCGCGCGCAAGGTGCTGGGCGAGCTGACCGAGGGCGATCCGCGGTTCGTGGTGGTCGAGCACGAGCGCAACGTGGGCTTCTACCGCAACTTCGAGCGGGCGCTGCGGCTGGCGCCGCTGGACGCGGACGCGATCGCGCTCTCCGACCAGGACGACGTGTGGGACGCGGACAAGCTCGCGGTGCAGCTGGCGCGGCTGGCCGATCCGAAGGTGCAGCTCGTCTACTGCGACATGCGGCTGATCGACGACTACGGCAAGTTGATCGCGAAGACCTCGTGGGACAAGCGGCGCAACCAGTGGACCGAGCTGGACGCGCTGCTGATGCTCAACACGGTCACCGGCGCGGCCTCGCTGGTGCGCGCGGACCTGGTGCGGGAGCGGGTGTTGCCGTTCCCGCCGGGCACGCCGACGGCGTACCACGACCAGTGGATCGCGGCGACCGCGCTGTCCATCGGCGAACTGTCCTTTGTGGACCGTCCGTTGCAGTCCTACCGGCAGCACGGGGAGAACGTGACCGGGTGGATGCTGCCGTGGTGGACCTCGGGCCTGCCCGGTCCGGTGGGACTGGCCGAGCTCAGTCTGGGGAACGAGCGGCGGTTGACGCCGCAGCGGCGGGAAGAGCTGGAACACGTCGTGGAGCACGAGCTGCGGCGGATCGCGCAGTTCGCCTCGGTGCTGCTGGCCCGCAACGAGGACCGGCTGGCGCCCGCGGACCGGGCCGAGCTGGTGAAGCTGGCCGGGGTCGAGCGGCAGCTGTCGGTGCTGGTGGAACTGGCCGCGCGGAACGGGAAACGGCCGGAGACCGGCGGGACTGAGCGGTACTTCCTCACCGCGGCGCTGCGCTGGCACGCGTTGCGGCGGGCGCGGCGGCGAATGCCGGAGCGGACCGTGCCACCGCTGGACTGAACCCGTCCGCTCAGCTCGGCTGTGGGGTCCCGCCGGGGCCGATGCCGACCGGCGGGGCTGACCCGATCTTGCTAACCAGCGTCAACGCTGGTTGTCGTCCTGCGGTTGGCGCTGGTTGTGGGCGCGGGCCTCGTGCAGCTGGTCCTCGAGGCTGATGATGCGGCAGGCCGCGTCGACCGGAGTGCCCTGGTCGACCAGTTCCCTGGCACGGGCGGCCAGGCGGAGTTGATAACGGGAGAACCGGCGGTGCCCGCCCGAGGAGCGCTGCGGCTCGATCAGTCCGGCTTCGCCGAGGGAGCGCAGGAATCCCTGCGTGGTGCCGAGCATCTCGGCCGCGCGGCCCATGGTGTAGGCCGGGTAGTGCTCATCATCAAACTTGTCCGCCGCGTTTGGCGCAGCGACGTCGCGCTGGTCTGGGATCACTAAACCTCCGCATCACGAGGGGCCCCGGCGCAGTAGCACCGGGGCCCCAGGGTTTGGGTTTCACCATTATGTCCGCTTCCGCGATAACGGCGGATCAAGCGGGGATCGCTGATTCGTAACCGAAGACCACCTTCTTTCGATGGAACTGCGGTACCCGCCGGCGAGGTACTCAGCCAGGCAGGCGATCCGATGATGTGGCCCGTCCCTTCTTCTCTGGTTCACCGCTTTACTTCGACCTCAGCAGCCGCCGGGACCCCGTTCACTGATCGGCCCCGGCACGCCTGCCGTCTTGCTACCTACTACTTGCGTCTTGCCACTTCGTACTGCTTCTTACTACTGCTTCTTTCTTGCTGTCTCACCTCGTGGGTAGTTCGTTATCTCCCACGCCTGCTCGACACTGTCTCTCTCGGTATGAGTAGAACACTACCCCACGGCACGTACGAATGTCTACCTCGGCCGCGATAGATTTTCTGCCGAGGGCAGGCGTGAGCGGGTCGCGTGCAGGTTGTCGCAGGTGAGACGGTGCAGGAGCCGCTGAACTAGCTGGCTGGTCCGTCGCCGCCGGGGCTCGGCTCGCGGACCAGGAACAGGTGGCCGGTGCGGCGCAGCGAGCGCCAGTCGAGGTACCGGTTGCCGAGGCACCCGGCGGACAGGGCCGCGCCGACCAGGAGGACGGTGACGTCCGGCCAGTCCAGCAGCAGGTGGCTCGCCGCGATGACCAGGGTGGGCAGGATCGGGAAGTAGCAGATCCGCCGCGCCCAGGGGTTGCGGACCAGCCAACGCCAGAAGCCGGTGTTCGCGGCGGTGACGGTCATGGGCCGGCGGTCGCGAAAGTTGTCGCCGGCGGGGCGATGCCGCAGTGGATGAGGACCTCGGCCATCGCGGAGCGGAAGTGGCGCTCGGTGAAGTGGGTGGTGGCCAGGTCGAGCAGGGCGGACTGGATGTGGGTCCACTTGGCGTCGTCGTCGAGCAGGCGCTGGGTGAGCTCGGCGAGCTCGGCCGGGGACTCGGCGACCAGGTGCTCGCGGAGCTCGCCCAGGGGCAGGCCTTCGGCGGCCTGGGGGGTGGTGGTGAACGGTAGGCCGTGGGCCATCGAGTCCAGGAGCTTGGTCTGGGCGCCTGCGGCGGCTGGGGACGGGTTGACCAGGACGCGGGCGGTGCGCAGGTAGGGGGCGGGGTCGGGGACCCAGCCGATGACGTCGACACCGGGGGCACGCAGGGAGTCCGGGGCGTGGGCGCCGATGACGCGCAGGCGGGGGGCGTCCAGCAGCGGGAGGACCTGCTCGATGAGGTGCTGGGCGGCGATCTCGTTGCCGGTGGTGGTGGCGGCGAAGGCGCCGTAGAAGAGCAGGCCGTCGCGGCGGTCCAGGCCGGTGGCGGCCGGGGTGACCGGGACCGGGTACGGGGCCACGCGCAGGGCGGCCTGTGGGGCGTAGCGGGCGGACCAGTCGAGCTCGGCCTGGCTGCCGACGGTGCTGAGCTCGGCCCAGGACAGGGCCTTGCGCTCGGCTTCGCGCCAGGTGGCGGCCTCGGTGGCGCAGTGGCGGCGGGCTTCGGCGTCCGGTAGCACCGAGAAGCGGCGTTCGGCTTCGCGGTGCAGGAAGGTCTGGGTGTCGAACAGGCGGACCGCTTGGGGCTGGGTGCGGGAGACCTGTTCCGCGAGCGGGAAGCCGCGGGCGGAGAGGGCGACGATGACGTCGTAGAGGCCCGCGCGGTCGCGACCCCACGTCCTTGGATCGTCCACAATGGACACTTCGACGCCGGTGGCGCGCAGGGCGGCCGGGTCACCCCTGGTGGCCAGGACGGTGACGGCGGCCTCGGGGCTGGCCTGGCGCCAGTACTGGATGACCGTCCAGGCCCGTTGCGCGCCTTGGCCCTGGGTCGGGTCGGGGACCTGGTCAGTGGTGAGCAGCACGCGGTACGGGGCGAGCTGGTCGCGCAGCCACCACAGCCGGTGCCAGTGCTCGTGCACGTCGGCCACTGGCGGGCGCTTGGCCAGCGCTTCCGGCCAGCGGCGGACGAAGACCTCGTGGTTGATCGCGGACAGCTCGATCGCGCGCGGGGTGGTGCTGCTGCCGTGCCGGATGTGCCGGACCTGCGAGGCGGGCTCGACCCAGATCTGCCAGCCCAGCGAGCGCAGGTGGAACTGGAGGTCGGTGTCCTCGAAGTAGGCGATGTGGAACTCGGGCGAGAACCCGCCGGTCTGCCAGAACGCGCGGCGGCGCATCAGCAGGCAGGCGGCCGAGGAGTAGTCGGCCGAGCGCGGGTACAGCGGGGACAGGTCGGCGTCGCCGTCACCGAGGCCGCGGCTCCAGCCGTCGCCGCCGATGATGCTGCCCGCCTCCTGCAGGCGGCCGTCCGGGAACACCAGCACCGATCCGGCCGCGGCGGCCTCCGGGGTGGAGTCCAGGCGGGCCAGCAGTGGTTCCAGCCAGCCGGGGGTGACCTCGACGTCGGCGTTGAGGAAGCAGACCAGCTCGGTGCGGGCGTGCTGGACGCCCAGGTTGCAGCCCGCGCCGAAGCCCAGGTTCTCCGGCATCCGCAGCACGGTCGCGCCGGTGAGGTTGGCTTCCAGCCACTCGCCGGTGCCGTCGGGTGAGGCGCTGTCCACCACCACGACCTCGTACGGGCCCGGGGTGTGCTCGGCGAGGGTGTCCAGGCAGCGGGTCAGCATCTCCCTGCCGTTGTAGCTGACCAGCACGAAGGTGACCCTGGGGATGGCGGTCACGGCTTGCGGAGCTTTCCGTAGGCGTCCCTGGCCGGCTGGGCCCAGCGCATCAGCTTGGTGTTGCGCAGCGCGGCCAGTTCCTTGCTGTCGGCGGCCAGCCGGTCGATCTCGGCGGCCAGCGCGCGGTGCCGTTCGGCCAGCTCGCCGTGCAGCCTGCGTTCCTCGGCGAGCTCGGCGCGCAGCGCCTCGGCCTCGTCGGTCTGCTCGTCCTCGGGGGTCTGGCTGATCAGCTGTTCGACCAGGCGCTGGCGCTCGATGAACATCCGCTCGCGCAGGGCCGCGTTGGCCGCGCGCAGGGCCCGGTTCTCCGCGGCCAGGTCGCGGGCCGGTGGGCGGCCGGCGGCGGCGCGCTGGGCGGCCTCGGCGATCGCGTCGAAGTGCTCGACGACCGCCTGCCGCCGGGAGGCCGGGGGCTTGAGCGCGGCGTGCACCGCGTCCAGCAGCTTGCCGGCCCGGTCCGCAATCTGCTTGGTGGCGCCGAACTCCAGCACCGGCCAGCGCTGTTCGCCGGTCGGGTCCAGCAGCACCCAGCGGCGGTCCAGTCCGGCGGCGGCCGCGGCGGCGTGCTCGTCGGCGGCGATCACCAGGCCCGCGCCGGCCAGCACCGCGATCCGGTCCTCCAGCACCAGGTCGGCCGGCAGCAGGTGGCCTTCGCAGGCGGGCGCGTCCGGGCCGGTGGGCAGCAGCACGATGTGCTCGATGGCCAGGAAGTCCTGGATCTTGGCCAGCACCGGCGGCAGCGCGGCCAGCTCGCCCGCCAGGTCCGGGGTGAGCTGCACGACCAGGTAGCTGCCCTCGGCCGGCAGGATGCGCAGCTTGCGCAGGTCGCCCTGGCGGGTGGCCAGCGCGCCGGGGCTGACCAGGCTGTCGGCCAGCAGCGCCGGGTGCGGCACCACGGCCACGTCCCACTGCAGGCCCGCGTCGGCCAGCCGGTCCCTGGACCGGATGTCGCGGACCGAGGGATAGGGCTGACCGGCGAACGCGGAGACCAGCTGCGGACTGGGCTTCTCGGCCACCCGCACCGCGCTGACCAGCACCGGGTGCTCGCCGAGCGCGTTGGTGAAGAACTCGGCACCGGGAACTGGCGCACCGTAGAGCGCGGCCAGGTCGGCGCCGAGCTCGAAGGCCGGGGTGATCACGGTGAGGTCGGCTGCGGCCAGCGCGGTGACCCGGCGCGGCCGGTACTCGCCGAGCGGTTCGGCCACCAGCCCGCCGTCGGTGCGCAGCGGACGGGTCCAGCCGAACGGGGCGTGGAAGGAGATCCGCCAGTCGGGCAGCCGGGTGGACAGGTGGTGTTCGGTGAGCCGGGGCAGCAGCTGGTCGCCGAGCCCCGGGAGGTCGGAGCTGCTCCACACCGCAAGCGCACCGACGGTTGGCGACGTGGGCTCCTGCACGTTCCGCACTTTAACCGAGTCGTCTGCGGTGGCGGGGCGCGACGGCTGGATGAAGACTTCTTCATCTGCGGCTCATCTACGCCTGACCCGCACCGGAGAAGGTGGTGGCATGAGGTGGTCGGGGATCGGGGTGGCCGTCGCGGTGGCTGCCGCGGTGGCCGCTGCCGCGCTGGCGGTGTTCACCCTGGTGGGCGGCCCGCGCCCGCCGGAGATCCCGGCCGAGGTGTCGGTGAGCGTGCCCGCGTACGCGCCGACGCCGACCGGGCAGCCCACCACCGGAGCGCCCACCAGCAAGCCGAAGCCGACGCAGACCACTGAGGTGCCGCCGCCACCGCCGGATGACGACGATGACGACGACGATGACGACGGCTAGGCCCGGGGTGCCCGCCCGGGTGCGGATCATGGGCTGGCTGCTCGGCCTGATGCTGCTCGCGCTGACCGTGGTGGCGGTCGGCGGCTGGCGGCTGCTGGTCTCCGACGTGGACGACCGGATCAACCGGGGGCTGGAGCAGGAGGCCAAGGAGTTCGTCGACTTCGCGCAGGTCGGCCGGGACCCCAAGACCGGGCAGCCGGTGGCCGACGCGTACGGGCTGATCAAGGCGCACCTGCACAACAACGCGTACCCGGAGCCGAACGAGATCCACCTGGCGGTGCTGGTGGAGGCGAACGGGACCGTGCACGTGACCAGGCAGGGCGTGCAGCCGGTGGAGGTGAGCGGGGACAAGGAGCTGATCCGGCGGATCGTGTCCGCACCGGACAGTTACGGGACCGCGCCGACCGCGGCCGGGGACCTGCGCTGGGCCAAGGTGGCGCTGAAGGCCACCGGGCAGGGACAGCCGTCCTTCGTGACCGCGTTCTTCGTCACCGGCATGCGGGCCTCGGCCGACCAGGCGATCCGGTTGCTGCTGCTGGTGTCGCTGATCGGGTTCCTGCTGGCGGCCGGGGTGTCCTGGGTGGTGGCCGGGCGGATCCTGGCGCCGATCCGGACCGTGCGGCAGGCCGCGGCGGAGATCACCGAGCGGGACCTGACCCGGCGGATCCCGGTGCACGGCAAGGACGACATCGCGGCGCTGGCCGAGCAGTTCAACCTGATGCTGGACCGGCTGGAGCAGGCGTTCCGGACCCAGCGGCAGTTCCTGGACGACGCCAGCCACGAGCTGCGCACGCCGATCACCATCGTCTCCGGGCACCTCGAACTGATGGGCGACGATCCGGCCGAGCGGGCCGAGGTGGTGCGGCTGTGCACCGACGAGCTGGACCGGATGAACCGGATCGTGCAGGACCTGTTGCTGCTGGCCAAGGCCGAGCGGCCGGACTTCCTGCGCCCGGCCCCGGTGTCGCTGCCGGAGCTGACCAGCGACATCGACGCCAAGGTGCGCGCGCTGGCTCCCCGGCGCTGGGTGCTGGAGTCGATGGCCGAGGGCGAGGTGGTGCTGGACGCGCAGCGGGTCACCCAGGCGATGGTGCAGCTGGCGCAGAACGCGGTGCAGCACACCGGCGCGGGCGAGGAGATCCGGCTGGGTTCGGCGGTGCACGGGGAGAACGTGTCGTTCTGGGTCACCGACCGGGGGCCGGGGATCGCCGAGGAGGAGCGGCAGGCGATCTTCGACCGGTTCTCGCGTGGTTCCTCCGGGCGCGCGGACCGCAGTGGCGCCGGGCTGGGACTGGCGATCGTGAAGGCGATCGCGCAGGCGCACCACGGGGTGGTGCGGGTGGTGTCCGAACCGGGCGCCGGCGCGACTTTTGGCATCGAGCTGCCGCTGGTGGCCGTGGTTGAGGAGGCTTCGTGGGCCGGATCCTGATCGCCGAGGACGAACAGCGGATCGCCTCGTTCGTGGAGAAGGGCCTGCGGGCCAACGGGTTCAGCACCAGCACGGTGGGCGACGGCAACGCCGCGCTGGACTACGCGCTGACCGGGGACTTCGACCTGGTGGTGCTGGACCTCGGGCTGCCGGGCCGGGACGGGTTCGCGGTGCTGCACGCGCTGCGGCAGGCCAGGGTGACCACGCCGGTGATCATCCTGACCGCGCGGGACTCGGTGCACGACACGGTGGCCGGGCTGGAGGGCGGCGCGGACGACTACATGACCAAGCCGTTCCGGTTCGAGGAGCTGCTGGCCAGGGTGCGGCTGCGGCTGCGCACGCCGGAGCGGGCCCCGGAGGTGACCGTGCTGCGGCACGAGGAGCTGTCCCTGGACCTGCGCACCAGGCGGGCGCAGATCCAGGGCCGGACGGTGGACCTCACCGCGCGCGAGTTCTCCCTGCTGGAGCTGTTCCTGCGGCATCCGGGGCAGGTGCTGACCAGGGAGCAGATCCTCTCGCACGTGTGGGGTTACGACTTCGATCCCGGCTCGAACGTGGTGGACGTGTACGTGCGGGCGCTGCGGCGCAAGCTGGGCGCGGAGTGCATCCACACCGTGCGCGGGATGGGTTATCGGCTGGGGGCCTAGCTATTCCGGTTTGTTGCCGGTGGCGGAGCCGACGGTGAACGGGGTGCGGACGCCCTCGTAGCCCAGGTGCAGGGTCATGCCATTGGTGGCGTGCAGCAGGTCGTGGCAGTGGTCCATCCAGATGCCGGGGTTGTCCGCTTTGAACGCCACCTCCCAGGTCTGACCCGGCCGGACCAGCACGGTGTCCAGCCACAGCGGGCTGCCGGTGAACGGGGTGCCGTCGCGACTGAGCGCGAGCACGTGGTGGCCGTGCAGGTGCATCGGGTGGTCGTTGATGCCCTTGTTGCGGAAGGTCATCCGCACCAGGTCGCCCTGGCGGACCATCAGCATCGGCGCGTCCGGGAAGACCCGGCCGTCCACCGTCCACAGGAAGCCGAGCCCGCCGGCGTGGAAGCCGACGCCCTGGTCCAGGTCGACGGTGAAGTGCTTGGTGTAGGCGGAGTCCGGGCCGAACGGGGTGGGCTTGGGCTTGCCGTAGGCGGTCAGGTCCAGTTCCGGCGCGGACTTCGGTTGGTCCACTGTGGACACTCCGTCCGGGCTGAGCACCAGCGCGGTGCGGGTGGCCGGGCCGCCGAGGCGCACCGGGCGGGCCGGCATGGTGAACTCCAGGTCGGCCCGGCCGCCGCCGCCCAGGTTGATCGAGCGCTCGCTGACCTCGGCTGGTTCGTGCAGGTCCTGGCCGTCCACGGCGGCCAGCCGGAACGGGGCGCCGGTGAAGGTGAGGCGTTCGGTGCCAGAGTTCGCGTTCACCACGCGCAGCCGCACCCGGCGGCCCGGCTCGGTCCGGCGCAGGTCCACGCCGGCGTTGAGGTGGTGCACCATCAGGGTTTCGTCCACCTCGGCGACCGGGCCGGTGGCCGGGTCGATCACCAGCGAGCCGAACAGGCCGCGGGTCACCTGCTCGTTGGCCACCTGGTGCGAGTGGTACCAGTAGGTGCCCGGCTTGTCCGCGCGGAAGCGGTAGGTGAACTCGCCGCCGGGCTGGACCGCGTCCTGGGTGACCCCGGCGACGCCGTCCATCGCGTTGGGCACGTCCACGCCGTGCCAGTGGATGGTGGTCGGGGTCCGCGCCAGCCGGTTGACCAGCGTCAGCTCGACCGTCTCGCCCTGCCGCACCCGCAGCGGCGTGCCGGGCACGGTGCCGCCGAAGGTCCAGGCTTCCTCGGCTCGTCCTGGCAGGCGGGCCTCGTCGGCGACCAGGGTGAACCGGCGCACCGGTCCGGAGTACGGCCCGCCGACCAGGTCCGTGACGCTGACCGCCGGACCGCTGGCCGAGCCGTGGTGGCCGTGCGCGTTCATGGACAGCCGGTCGGGGAAGGCGGACATGGTGCTGCCCACCGCGCCGCAGCCCGCGGCCGCGACCACCAGCACCAGCGGCGCGGCCAGCCGGGCCCACGGTGACCAGCGGATCGTGCCCGCCTGCCCGGCCAGCCGCCGGTGCCGCTGGGTCACGTCGAGCACCACCACCAGCGCGACCAGGGCGAACACCAGTCCGCTGAGCCACAAGGTGATCGTCTCCTGCACCACCAGGTTGAGCGCGGCCAGCAGCCCGCCGGCCACCGCGGCCAGCCGGGCGGGCAGCACGACCCTGGGCGCGGCCGCGGCCAGCCGCAGCTCCGGCGTGGGTTCGACCGCGCGGATCGCCCGGTTGAGCAGCGGCAGGGTGTCCCGCGCGGCCAGCGCCAGCGGCACGCCCAGCAGCACCAGGGTGCGCAGCGGGCGGATGCCGAAGACCAGGCCGTGGCCCAGCAGCAACGCCGCGGGCAGCAGTTTCAGTGCCAGCACGGCGAGCACGTAGTAGTAGCGGCGGCGGGCGGCCCGCGCGGCGCGCTGCCAGTTCCGCGCTGCCGGCAGCCGTCGCACGGCGCGGGCCCACAGCAGCAGGGGCAGCAGCACCAGCAGCGAACCCATGAACTCGAGCAAGAATCCCAAGGCGTACACGATGCTCAATAGTGAGCATCTGACCTGCGGAAATCGTCAGCCTGGGCGCGACACTGAGCCGTACGTCCGCGCGCTTACGGGGATTCCCCGGCTCGGCCCCCTAGTGGTCGGTGTGCGCCGCTGCCACGATCAAGTCCCCCTGCCCTTTCAGCGTTGAGAGGTCACCATGCGTCGCTGTGTGCTGCTCATGTGCGTCCTGCTGGGCGCGCTGCTGACCCCGGTCGCCCAGGCCGCGCCGCCGGGCAACCGGGATGTGCTGGTGCAGCTGTTCTCCTGGAACTGGAACTCGGTGGCGCGGGAGTGCCGGGACTTCCTGGGGCCACGCGGGTTCGGCGGGGTGCAGGTCTCGCCGCCGCAGGAACACGTGGTGGTGCCAGGGTTCCCGTGGTGGCAGGACTACCAGCCGGTGAGCTATGGGCTGACCTCCCGGCGCGGCACCGAGTCCGAGTTCAAGGCGATGGTGGACGCCTGCCACGCGGCCGGGGTGAAGGTGTTCGCGGACGCGGTGATCAACCACATGACCGGGCAGGACAACGGTGGCACCGGCAGCGGCGGGTCCCGGTTCGGCCACTACGACTACCCGGGGATCTACCAGCACCAGGACTTCAACCACTGCGGCCGCAACGGCAACGACGACATCCAGAACTACCGGGACGCTTACGAGGTGCAGTTCTGCGAGCTGGTCAACCTGGCCGACCTGAAGACCGGCTCGGACTACGTGCGGGACCGGATCGCCGGCTACCTGAACAAGCTGCTGGCCCTCGGCGTGGACGGGTTCCGGATCGACGCGGCGAAGCACATGCCGCCCGGTGACATCGCCGCGGTCAAGTCCCGGCTGTCCCGGGCCGCCTACCTCTACCAAGAGGTGATCCCCGGGCCAGGCCAGCCGATCACGCCGGAGCAGTACGCGGGCAACGGGGACCTGCTGGAGTTCCACTACGGCGAGGACCTGGCCAAGGTGTTCAACCAGGAGAAGCTGGCCTACCTGCGCACTTTTGGCGCGCCGCTGCCGAGTGCGACCGCGGTGGTGTTCACCGACAACCACGACACCCAGCGCGGTTCCGGGGTGCTGACCTACCGGGACAACGCGCGCTACGCCCTGGCGAACGCGTTCATGCTGGCCTGGCCGTACGGATCGCCGAAGCTGATGAGCGGCTACGAGTTCGCGAACAAGGACGAGGGTCCCGCCGCCGAGCCCAACGGCCGCACCAAGGACACCGTCTGCTTCGCCGACCGGTGGCGGTGTGAGCACCGCTGGCAGGTGATCGCGAACATGGTCGGCTTCCGCAACGCGGTGCGCGGCACCGGGGTGAACCACTGGTGGGACAACGGCAACGACGTGATCGCCTTCGGCCGCGGCGACAAGGGCTACCTGGTGCTCAACGACGAGGGGCCGGTGACCGGGCGCTCGTTCCAGACCGGGCTGGCCGCCGGGCGGTACTGCGATGTGGTGCACGGGAACTTCAGCGGCGGCAAGTGCAGCGGTCCGGTGTACACAGTGGACAGTGGCGGCTGGTTCCGCGCCGACGTGGGCGCGCAGGACGGGATCGCCCTGCACGTCAACGCGAAGCTGCCTTGATCATCCGCTCGATCCGGTCCACGTCACCGCGTTCGGCAGGCGGCAGCGGCACGCCGAGCGCGGCCCTGGTCGCGGCCGCCCGGCCGAGCAGGGTCGCGGCCAGCTCCGGGTCGGTGGCGGCGTGCGCCCCGGCCAGGCCCTCCTCGGCGAGCGCGATCGCCCTCGGGTCGCCGACCTCCTTGGCCAGCTGGTGGCTCTCGGTGTGCAGGGCCAGCGCGGCGGCGGTGTCGCCGCGCTGTTCGGCGATGAAGCCGAGCTCGGTGAGGATCAGCGCGAGGCCGGGGCCGCCGTCGACCTCGCGGCACCAGTCGACCCAGCGGCGCAGGTGTTTCTCGGCCTCGTCCAACCGGCCCTGACGGCGGGCCAGCAGGCCGAGTCCGACCTCGGCGAACTGCTCCCCCGACAGGTTGCCGTGCTGCGCCGCGACCGCCATCGCACGCCGGTGCAGCTCGGCTGACTCGGTCAGCTCGCCGGTGAGCAGCGCGATCCGGCCGAGCCCGGCCAGCTTGGCGGTGACCGCGGTCCACAGGCCCAGCTCCTCGGCCGAGCGCAGGCCCTCGCGGTGCAGCCGGGCGGCGGCCGGGTAGTCGCCGGTGACCTCGGCGACCGCGGCCAGCTCGCTGGTGGCCTGCACCTGGCCCCAGCGGTCGCCGAGCTCGGCGAAGATCTGGGCGCTGCGCTCGGCGTCCCGGCGCATCCCGGTCAGCTCGCCCTGGAGCAGGGCCTGCGCCGCCCTGGTGCTGAGCGCGGCCGCCTCGCCCCACCGGTCACCGGCCACGACGAACTCGGCCAGCGCCTGGTCGTTGAGCCGTTTGCTGATCGCCGGATCGCCCTTGCCGAGCACGGCGTAGCCGAGCAGCCAGGTGGTCCTACTGTCCGAAGTGGACAGATCAGCCAGTGGTTCCCCGGCCAGTGAACGGAACCCGGCGCGCCAGGCCTGGACCCGCGCGCGCAGCGCCGGATCGCCGCCAGTGGTGGCCAGCGCCTGGTCGAAGGCGCGGACCGCCTCGGTGAAGCGGCCGCGCAGGAACCAGTACCAGGCCAGCGCGTCGGCCAGCCGCAGCGCCTGCTCAGCCTCGGCGCCGGTGAGCGCGCGGTGCAGGTTCGGCATCTCCCGGTCCAGGCCGTCCAGCCAGCAGCGCTGGCCCTCGCCGTGCAGCTCGGGCGCGGCCTGCTCGGCCAGCGCGAGGTAGTAGTCGCGGTGCCGCTGCCGGAGCGCGGCCAGCTCACCGGACTCAGCTAACTTGTCCAGGCAGTACGCGGCAACGGACTCCAGCAGCCGGTAGCGCGGGCCGCCGGTGACCAGCGAGCGGTCCACCAGCCGGGACAACAGGTCCAGCACCTCGTCCGGCCGGACCCCGGCACCGGCGCAGACCGCCTCGGCCGCGGCCAGCGTGCAGCCCTCGGCGTGCACGGCCAGGCGGCTCAACACCAGGCGTTCGGCCGCGGTGAGCAGCTCCCAGCTCCAGTCGATCATCGCGCGCAGCGTCTGCTGCCGGGGCGGCGCACCGCGGTGGCCGGTGGTGAGCAGGCCGAACCGGTCGTCCAGCCGGGCGGCCAGCTCGTCAACGCCGAGCACCCGGACCCTGGTGGCGGCCAGCTCCACCGCCAGCGGCAGCCCGTCCAGCCGGGCGCAGATCGCGGCCACCGTCGGCGTGTTCTCCGGCGTGAGCCGGAACCCGGGCGCGCGGGCGGCGAACAGCGCCACCGCGTGCTCGGGAGCCAGCGGCCGCACCACGTACTGGGTCTCCCCGGCCAGCCCGAGCGCTTCCCGGCTGGTGACCAGGATGCGCAGGTCGGGGGCGGCGCGCAGCAGGCGCTGAGCCAGGGCGGCGACCGGTTCGAGCACGTGCTCGCAGTTGTCCAGCACCAGCAGCATCCGCTTGCCGCGCACCGCGTCCAGCAGCCGGTCCGCGCTGGGCACGTCCTCCCGGACACCGAGCGCCGCGCTGACCGCCTGCTCCACCTCGGGCCCGTGCCCGGCCAGCTCGACCAGCCATGCACCGTCCACAAAGGACTCCCGACCGGCGGTGGCCAGCGCCAGGCTGGTCTTGCCGACCCCGCCCGGCCCGGTGAGGGTGACCAGCCGCGCCTCCCGCAGCAGCGCGCCCAGCTCGGCGCGTTCGGCGTCCCGGCCAATCAGCTCGGTGAGCGGGGCGGGCAGGGTGGCGCGGCGGGTCAGCTCCGGGTCCTGGCGCAGGATCGCCTGGTGCACCTCGGCCAGCTCCGGGCTGGGGTCAGCACCCAGTTCCTCGGCCAACTGCTCGCGAAACTCGGCATAACTGGCCAGCGCCTCGGCCTGGCGACCGTCCCGGTAGAGCGCGCGCAGGTGCAGGGCGCGCAGCCGTTCGCGCAGCGGGTACTCGCGGACCAGCGGGGTCAGCTCGGCCAGCACCGGCTCACCGGCGGCCAGCCGGGCCTGCGCCAGCTGCTCGATCGCGTGCAGCCGGGACTCGGTGAGGCGGTCGGCGTAGCCGCGGGCGAACTCGGCGTCCGGGAAGTCGGCCAGCACCGGGCCGCGCCACAGCGCCAGCGCCCCGGCCAGGTCCTGGCGTTGCAGGCAGCCGAGGAACCGGGTCGCATCGACCTCCTCCGGCCGGACCCGCAGCAGGTAGCCCGGTGGCCGGGACTCCACCCGCTCCGCGCCGATCGCCTTCCGCAGCTGCCACACCTTGTGCTGCAAGGCCGCCGCCGGGTTCGCCGGTGGCCGCTCGCCCCACAGGTCCTCGACCAGCCGGTCCGCCGACACCGGGTGGCCGGCGTGCACCAGCAGCACCGCCAGCAGCGCGCGCACCTTGGCCTCCGGCACCCGCACCGGCGTGCCCTCCGCCGTCCACACCACCAGCGGACCCAGCACCCCAAAACGCACAGCTCACGGTAACCCGCGAGACGACCGAGAGAAGACCGAGAGCGGGCCTGGGCACGGTGGTGCCAACACAACGGAGAGGACCACAATGACCAACCCCACCAGCGTCGCGGTGCTCGGCCTCGGCAACATGGGCAGCGCGCTGGCCTCGGCCTTCCTCGGCGCGGGCCACCCCACCACGGTGTGGAACCGCACCCCGGCCAAGGCGCAACCGCTGGCCGCCAAGGGCGCGAGCGTGGCCGCCACCGCGGCCGAGGCGGTCGCCGCCGCCGAGGTCACCGTGATCTGCCTGTCCGTCTACGACACCGTGCTGGCCACCCTGGACGGCGCGGACCTGGACGGCAAGGTGCTCGTCAACCTCACCAACGGCACCCCGAACCAGGCCCGCGAGGCCGCCACGGCGTTCACCAAGCGCGGCGCGAGCTACCTCGACGGCGGGATCATGGCGATCCCGGAGATGATCGCCCAGCCCAGCGCGCTGATCTTCTACAGCGGCGCGCCGGAGTCCTTCCAGGCGCACCAGGAGCTGCTGGCCGTGCTCGGCCCGGCCAAGTTCCTCGCCGCCGACCCCGGCCTGGCCTCGCTGTACGACCTGGCGCTGCTCAGCGGCATGTACGGGATGTTCGCCGGGGCCTACCACGCGATGACGCTGACCGGCACCGAAGGCGTGCCCGCCGTGGAGATCACCGAGCTGCTCATCCCGTGGGTGACCGCGATGACCGGCGCGCTGCCCATGATGGCCGAGGAGATCGACCGGGGTGACTACCTCGGCGAGGAGTCCAGCCTCCAGGTCAACAAGGACGGGCTGGACAACATCCTGACCGCCAGCTGGCAGCAGGGCATCTCCGCCGAGCTGCTGGCCCCGTACCAGGCGCTGATCGCCCGCAAGCTGGCCACCACCGACGCCAGGACCAGCGTGAACTCGATCGTGGAGCTGCTGAAGTGAAGTACGAGGGAAAGAAGGCCGTGGTCACCGGCGGCACGCACGGCATCGGCCTGGCCGTGGTCAAGGCGCTGCTGGACGGCGGCGCGGAGGTGGTGCTGACCGGCCGCAACGAGCGCACCATCGAGGCCGCCAGGACCGAGCTGGCCGGTCGCCCGGCGCACGTGGTCCGCTCGGACGCGGCCAGCCTGGCCGACATCGCCGCCCTCGGCGACCTGGTCGCGGACACCTTCGGCACGGTCGACCTGGTGTTCGTCAACCACGGTTACGCCGAGACCGGCCCGATCGGCTCGGTCACCGAGCAGGTCTACGACCGGATGTTCGACATCAACGCCAAGGGCTCCTTCTTCACCGCGCAGCGGTTGGTGCCACTGGTCGCCGACGGCGGCTCGATGGTGTTCACCAGCGCGGTGCTGGACGGCATGGGCTGGCCGGACGTCACGGTGGCCACCATGGCCAAGGCCGCGGTGCGTGCGCTGGCCCAGGCGCTGGCCGCCGAACTGCTGCCGCGCGGGATCCGGGTGAACACGGTCAGCCCCGGGTTCACCCTCACCCCGACCATGGGTTTCGCCACCATGACCGCGGCGGACCAGGCGGCCAACCTGGAAGCGGGCAACGCGCTGACCCCGATGGGCAGGCACGCCCGGCCCGAGGAGATCGCGGCGGCGGTGCTGTTCCTGGCCTTCGAGGCCACCTTCAGCACCGGCACGGTTTTTGCCGCCGATGGCGGGCTCGGGCACGTCGAGAAGGCGTGACCGGCTCCGACCAGGTGGCATGAACCGAAACCTGAACATCGGCCTGTGGATCGCGCAGGGCCTGATCGCCGCCCTGTTCCTCTTCGGCGCCTACCCCAAGCTCACCGGCGAGCCGATGGTGGTCGCGGGCTTCGCGGCGATGGGACTCGGCGAGGGCATGGTGGTCTTCGTCGGCCTGTGCGAGCTGGCCGGGGCGATCGGCATCCTGGTCCCCGTGCTGACCAGGTGGGCCGCGCTCGGCCTGGTCGCGCTGCTCATCGGCGCCGTGATCCTGGGGGTCGCCGCCGGTGGGCCCGCCGCCGCACTGTTCCCGGGGGCGACGCTGCTGGTGGTGGCGGGGGTGGCCTGGGGCCGCTGGTCAGCGCCCCGGGGTCACCAGGCCTGACTCGTAGGCGACCATGACCAGCTGCGCGCGGTCCCTGGCCCGCAGCTTGGTCATGATCCGGCTGACGTGGGTGCGCGCGGTGGCCGGGCTGATCACCAGCGCGGTGGCCAGCTCCTCGTTGGACAGGCCGGCGGCGACCAGGGTCAGCACCTCGCGTTCCCGGCCGGTCAGCGCCGCCATCACCTTCGGGTCCGGGCGGCGCTGGGCCGGGCGGCGCGCGAACTCGGCGATCAGGCGGCGGGTGACGCTCGGCGCGAGCAGCGCGTCCCCCGCCGCCACCACCCGCAGCGCCTGCAGCAGGTCGGCGGGCTCGGTGTCCTTGAGCAGGAAGCCGCTGGCCCCGGCGCGCAGGGCCTCGAAGACGTACTCGTCGGCGTCGAAGGTGGTCAGCACCAGCACCCTGACCTCGGCCAACGCCGGGTCGACGGTGATCGCCCTGGTCGCCTCGAGCCCGTCCAGGCCGGGCATCCGGATGTCCATCACCACCACGTCCGGCAGCTCGCGCCGGGCCAGTTCGACCGCGGCCGCGCCGTCCGCCGCTTCCCCGCAGACGGTGAAGTCCTCCTCGGTCTCCAGCAGCACCCGGAACCCGGCCCGGACCAGCCGCTGGTCATCGGCCAGCACCACCCTGATCATCTCGGCAGCACCGCCCGCACCAGCCAGCCGCCCTCGGTGGGTCCGGCGGTGAGCGCTCCGCCCAGCGCGGCGGCCCGCTCCCGCATCCCGCGCAGCCCGTTGCCCGGTGGCGCCTGCACCGGGTGCGGGCCGTCGTCCCGCACGGACAGCTCGAAGGCGGTGTCCGAGTGCTCGAAGTGGATGGTCACCGAGCTGGCCTCCGCGTGCCGGACGATGTTGGTCAGGGCTTCCTGGGTGATCCGGAAGGCGGCCGCGTCCACTGGCGAAGGCAGCTCGCCGATCTCTCCGCTGACCTGCACCGACAGCCCGGCGGCGGTGGCCGAGTCGAGCAGTTCGGGCAGCCGGGACAGGCTGGGCGGCGGGGCCCGGTCCGGTTCGCCGCGCACCACCGCCAGGGTGGCCCGCAGGTCGGTCAGCGCGGACCGGCTGGCCTCCTTGATCGCCCGCAGCGCCTTGTGCGCCTCGTCCGGCCGCCGCTGCGCCACGTGCGCGCCCACGCTGGCCTGCACGTTGATCACCGCCAGGCTGTGCGCGACCACGTCGTGCACCTCGCGGGCGATGGCCAGCCGCTGCTCCTCGGCCTCACGCAGGCCGCGTTCGGCGCGGCGCTCCCGGTTGGCCCGCAGCAGCAGGCCCAGCGAGATCACCGCGACCAGCCAGGAGCCCGCGGCCAGTCCGACCCAGCCCCAGGTGACCAGGGGCCGGTCCACCTCCCCCACCGCGAACACCGCCAGCGCGGCCACCCCGCCGAGCAGCGCGCGCGGCAGCCCGGCCTCGGCGGCCACGGTGAACAGCGCCACCGTGGGCAGCAGGATCGCCGGGCCGTCCGGGTAGCCGAACCAGTAGTACGGGAAGACGGTGGCCAGGGTCGCCGCGAGCACGGTCAGCGGGAAGCGGCGGCGGAACACCAGCGCGAGCGTCCCGGCCAGCAGCAGCGCGATGCCACCGAGGTCCAGCCCCCGGTTGCCGGGCTCGTCGAGCAGCGAGTACACCGCGATGACCACCAGCACCAGCGCGGCGATCAGCAGGTCCCACAGGCGAGGCACGCACAGACGGTACGGCAGCCAGATGAAGGTCGTTTCATGAACGACTCACGAACGGCTCAGTTCCGCGGCACAGGCTGGTCCTCATGTCCGCGACCCTCGAACTCGCCCCGCCGCTGGCGGAAGCGCCCACCGAGCCGCTGCCCCGGCGGCCGCGTCGCCGCTGGTGGCCGGTGCTGCTGGTGGCGCTCGCGCTGGCCGGGCTGGCCGCGGCCCTGCGCTTCGGCGGGACCGGGCTGTCGCTGCCGGGCCAGGCCACCCTGCTGGTGTTCACCGCCGCGGTCGCCGCCTGGACGCTGACCAGGATCGACGACACCTACGTCGCGCTGGCCGCCGCGCTGGTGCTGGTGCTGCTCGGCGTGCTCAGTGGCGAGCAGCTGTTCGCCACCCTGGGCGGCGAGACGATCTGGCTGCTCATCGCCGCGTTCGTGCTGGCCGCCGGGATCGGCGCGAGCGGACTGCCGACCAGGGTGGCGGTGGCGCTGATCGGCAGGGCCCGCTCGGTGCGCGGACTGGCGCACCTGGTCACCGCGGCGCTGCTGCTGAGCGCCTTCGCCATCCCGGCCACCTCTGGCCGGGCCGCGCTGGCGGTGCCGGTGTTCCTCGCGCTGGCCGGGACGCTACGCGAGCGGCCGAGGCTGGTGCGGGCGCTGGCGATCCTGTTCCCCACCGTGATCCTGCTGTCCGCGGTGGCCACCCTGATGGGCGCGGGCGCGCACCTGGTCACCACCCAGCTGCTGACCGCGGCCACCGGCAGCGGCATCGGCTTCGGGCAGTGGTTGTTGCTCGGGCTACCGCTGGCCGTGGTCAGCTCGCACCTGGCCGCCGAGCTGGTGCTGTTCCTGTTCACCCGTCGCGCCGACCGCCGAGGCGGCCTCCGCCTGGACCTGGACCAGATCCGGCCGCCCCGGGGCCTGACCGGGCCGGAACGCCGGGCCGCGGTCCTGCTGGCCGGGGTCTCGCTGGCCTGGGCCACCGAACCGCTGCACGGCATCTCGCCCGCGGTGGTCGCGCTGATCGGCGCGCTGCTGATCAGCTCGCCACGCTTCGGCACGGTCCAGCTGAACAAGGCCCTCTCCGGGGTGCCCTGGTCGCTGCTGGTGTTCATGGCCGCCACCGCCGCCCTCGGCGCGGCGCTGATCTCCTCCGGCGCGGCCGCCTGGCTGGCCACCGCGCTGCTCGGACCGGTGCACAGCCCAGTCATATTCCTGGTGGTGGTCGTGCTGGTCAGCACCGCCGCGCACCTGGTGATCCAGTCCCGCTCGGCCCGGTCCTCGGTGCTGGTGCCGCTGGTCATCCCGGCCGCGATCGCGCTCGGCCTCAACCCGGTCGCGGTGGCCTTCGCCTCCACCGCGGCGGCCGGCTTCTGCCACACGCTGTCCTCCTCGGCCAAACCGGTGGCGATGTTCGCGCACCTGGAGGGCGCCCCCACCTACGGCCGCGCGGACCTGCTGCGGCTCTCGGTGCTGC
Organism: Crossiella sp. NPDC003009; assembly: GCF_053591555.1. Classification (NCBI taxonomy): domain Bacteria; kingdom Bacillati; phylum Actinomycetota; class Actinomycetes; order Pseudonocardiales; family Pseudonocardiaceae; genus Crossiella; species Crossiella sp. NPDC003009. The sequence continues at coordinate 27,932 of NZ_JBSFUA010000034.1, forward strand.
TCGGCCCGCTCACCGCAGGGCTGGTCCTGTTCTTCGCGCTCTCGGTGTGGCCGTTGCTCGGCCTGAACTGGAGGTAGTCATGCGTTTTGTCGTCGCTCCGAGTGGTTTCAAGGAGAGTCTCGACGCCGAAGCCGTCGCCGAGGCCATCACCGCCGGGATCCGCCGCGTGGTGCCGGGCGCGGTCGTCGACCCGGTGCCGCTGGTCGACGGCGGCGAGGGCTCGGCCCGCACGCTGGCCGCCGCCGGTGGCGGCGAGCTGGTCCCGCTCACCGTGACCGGCCCGGTCGGCAAGCCGGTGCGCGCGCACCTGGCCGTGATCGGCGAGACCGCGGTGGTGGAGATGGCCGCCGCGGCCGGACTCCGCCTGGTGCCGCCGGACCTGCGCCAGCCCGGCGCCACCACCACCTACGGCGTCGGCGAGCTGATCAAGGCCGCGCTGGACGCCGGGTGCACGCGCATCCTGATCGGCTGCGGCGACTCCGGCACCTGCGACGGCGGCGCGGGCGCGCTGCAGGCCCTCGGCGCGCGGTTGCTCGACGGCGACGGCGCGGAGCTCGGCCGCGGCGGCGACGCCCTGCTCGCGCTCAAGGACATCGACGTCAGCGGCCTCGACCCGCGACTGGCCGAGGTCGCCATCACCTTGGCCTGCAACCAGCACAACGTCCTCTGCGGCGAACAGGGCGTGGCCCGCGTGTTCGGCCCGCAGAAGGGCGCGCGGCCGCTGGACGTCGAGCGCCTGGCCGCCGCGATGGACCGCTGGGCGGTGGTGCTGCACGAGAAGTTCGGCGTCGACCTGGCCACCGCGCCCGGCAGCGGCGCCTCCGGCGGGCTCGGCGCCGGACTGGCCGCGGTGCTCGGCGCGGACCTGCGGCCGCGCTTCGAGGTGCTGCTGGACCACCTGGACCTGGACCGGCGGCTGGCCGCGGCCGACCTGGTGATCACCGCCGAGGGCGCGATCGACTTCCAGACCCCGCGCGGCAAGATCCCGTCCGAGGTGGCCAGACGGGCCAAGCGGTTCGGCAAGCCGGTGATCGCGCTGGCCGGCACCATCGGCAAGGGCGCCCGCCGCAACTACGACGTGGGCATCGACGCCTACGCGGGCATCCTGGCCGCCCCGGTGCCGCTGGCCGAGGCCATCGACCGGGCAGCCGAACTGCTCACCGACGCCACCGAGCGCACGTTGCGGCTGGTCCTGGTGGGCGCGGCGCTAGCGACCGACCGCGTAACCCTGGGCGCCCCTGGCGTTGGCGGCCCCGCGCAGCAGGCCGGTGTCTGGATCCCGTGACACCGCGGACAACCGGCCGAGCGCCCACGGCCCGGCGTCGAGCACCGAGTGCCCGCGCCGGGCCAGCTCGGCGAAGGTCTCCGCGCCCAGCCGGGACTCCGCGACCAGCTCGCCCGGCTGCCAGCTGCGCGGGTAGAACGAGGACGGGAACGCGGTGGAGTGCCAGGCCGGGGCGTCGATGGCCGCCTGCAGGTTCAGCCCGGCGCGGGTGTGCGCCAGCCAGAAGCACAGCTGCCACTGGTCCTGCTGGTCCCCGCCGGGCGTGCCGAAGGCCAGCACCGCCTCGCCACCACGGCTGGCCAGCGAGGGCGACAGCGTGATGCGCGGCCGCTTGCCGGGAGCCAGCACGTTGGGGTGCCCCTCCTCCAGCCAGAACATCTGCGCCCTGGTGCCCAGGTTGAAGCCCAGCGCCGGGATGTGCGGCGAGGACTGGAGCCAGCCGCCGGAGGGCGTGGCCGAGACCAGGTTGCCCCACCGGTCCACCACGTCCACGTGCACGGTGTCGCCCCTGGTCACCCCGGTGCGGGACACGGTGGGCTCCCCCACCCCCATCGCGGTGTCCATCTCGCCCGCGGTGTTCCCGACCCCGCGTCCTTCCGCGACGAAGGCGGGCAGCCTGCCGTCCAGGCCCGGCCGCAGCTCCAGCGAGGCGGTCGCGCCCAGCAGCTCCCGCCGCCGCGCCGCGTACTCCGCCGAAACCAACTGCTCCAGCGGCACCGCCGGGCTGTCGCCGTACCAGGCCTCCCGGTCGGCGAAGGCCAGCTTGGCCGCCTCGGTGGCCAGGTGCACGGTGTCCGCGCTCGCCACACCGTCCACATAGGACAGATCAACTCCGTCGAGCAGCCGGAGCTGTTGCGCCAGCACGGGTCCCTGGCTCCACCGCCCGAGCTTGTGCAACGTCCAGCCGTCGTCCAGGTCCACGCTGACCGGGATGTCGTAGCTCGCCGACCACCCGGCCAGGTCCGCCGCGGTGAGCACGCCGGCGTGGCTGCGGCCCGAGTCGTCGCGGAACTCCTGCCGCGCGAACCGGTCGATCTCCTCCGCGACGAAGCCCTGGTACCAGGCCCGGCGCGCCGCCTCGATCTGCGCCTCGCGGTCTGATCCGGCCGCCTCCGCCTCGGCGAGCAGACGCTCCAGGGTGTCCGCCAGCGCCGGGTTCCGCAGCCGGGTGCCGGGCTGGGCGGCAGGCAGCCACTGCGCGGCCGAGGTGGGCCAGTACTCGCGGAAGAGCTGTTCGACCACCTCGATGGTCGCGGTGATCCGCTCCACCACCGGGAAGCCGTTGCGCGCGTAGCCGATCGCGTAGTCCAGCACCTGCCGCAACGTGCGGGTGCCGTGGTCCCGCAGCAACAGCAGCCAGCCGTCCCACGCGCCGGGGATGGTCGCGGCCAGCAACCCGGTGCCGGGCACCAGCTCCAGTCCGAGATCGCGGTAGTGCGCCAGCGTCGCTCCCGCGGGCGCGACCCCTTGTCCGCACAGCACCTGTGGCGCCTGACCGGCCGCGGCGAAGATCGCCGGGACCTCGCCGCCGGGACCGTTCAGGTGCGGTTCCACCACCTGGAGGGTGAATCCGGCGGCCACCGCCGCGTCGAAGGCGTTGCCGCCGTCCTCCAGCACCGCCATCCCGGCGGCCGAGGCCAGCCAGTGCGTGGAAGCGACCATGCCGTGGGTGCCGAGGAGCTCCGGCCGCGTGGTGAACACGCTGTCGAACCTAGTAAGTGGGGGCCGAGTGCTTCCAGTAGCCGCAGAAGTAGATCGACTCCTTGGGCACGCCGCGATCGCGCACCAGGTGCCGCCGGACCGCGGTGACCATGCCGGACTCACCGGCCACCCAGGCGTAGACCTCGCCGCCGGGCAGCTCGGCCGCGCGCAGCGTGCGGGCCACGATGTCGCTGGTCCCGGCGTGCTGACCGGCCCGGTGCAGCCAGGTCAGCTCCAGATCAGCCGCGGTGTCGAAGCGCTGCTCCTCGGCGTCGTTGGCGATCTCCACGAAGACCTTCGCCTTGGTGCCCGCCGGCATGGACTCCACGATGGAGCCGATCGCGGGCAGCGCGGTCTCGTCGCCGATGATCAGCTGCCAGTCCGCGCCGGGCGTCGGCCGGTACCCGGCGCGCTCGCTGCGCAGGCCGATCCGCTGACCGGGCTCGGCCCGGTTCGCCCAGCGCGCGGCCGGTCCGGTCTCGCCGTGCAGCACGAAGTCGATGTCCAGCTCGCGGCGTTCCGGGTCGTAGCGGCGCACGGTGTAGTTGCGCACCACCGGCCGGATCTCCTCGGGCATGCTCTGCACCTCGGTCCACCAGTCCGGGCTGCTGGGCAGCACCGGGGCGTCCTGGCCGGAGGCGGGGAAGAAGGCGCGCACCAGGTGATCGGGACCCTCGTAGCCGAAGCGGTCCAGTTCCGGCGCGGCGAGCGTCACCCGAGCCAGCCCTGGGCTGGGGCGACGCACCTGGGAGACCTCCGCCAACAGGGCGGGTCGCTCCTTCTCCTCTGCGAGCATAGGTAAGGCTAACCTGCGCATCCAGAGGTCGCACTTGGGCGTGACACGCGTCACGCCACCGGGCTACGCCCCACCCCGTGCCAGGCCAGGCCTGCCCGCCGCAGCACATCGGCGTCCAGCAGGTTCCTGGTGTCCACCACGGCTTTCCCGGCCAGCAGACCGGCCAGCCTCGGCCAGTCCAGGGTGCGGAACTCCGGCCACTCGGTGAGCAGCACCAGGCCCACCGCGCCGTCCGCCGCCTGGTACGGGTCGCTGACCACGCGCACCGCGTCGGTCACGCCGGGCACCGCGCCCGGGATGCCCGGGTCGAAGGCGACCAGCTCGGCGCCCTCGGCGCGCAGCTTCTCCGCCACCGCCAGCGCGGGCGAGTCCCGCAGGTCGTTGGTGCCGGCCTTGAACGCCAGGCCCAGCACGGCCAGCCGCACCCCGTTCAGCTCGCCGCCGACCGCGGCGCGGATCTTGTCCACCATCCGGTCCCGCTGCCGGGTGTTGGTGTCGATGGAGGCGCGCAGCAGCATGAAGTCGAAGTCCACCGCCTCGGCCACCTGCACCAGCGCGTGCGTGTCCTTGGGCAGGCAGGAGCCGCCCCAGCCGGGGCCGGGTTGCAGGAAGGACTGGCCGATCCGGCGGTCGTAGCCCATGCCCTCGGTGACGTCGCCGACGTCCGCGCCCAGCCGCTCGCACAGCTCGGCCATCGCGTTGACGTAGGACAGCTTCATGGCCAGGAAGCAGTTGGCCGCGTACTTAACCATCTCCGCGCTGGGCGCGTCGGTGAACACGGTGGGCGCGCCGAGCTTGGCGTAGAGCGCGGCCACCCGCTCGGCCGCGTCCTGGGCGCTGGAGCCGACCACGATCCGGTCCGGGTTGAGGAAGTCGTGCACCGCGGTGCCCTCGCGCAGGAACTCCGGGTTGCTGACCACGGCCACGTCGGGCCGGTCCAGCAGCTCGTGCACCCTGGCCGCGGTGCCCACCGGCACGGTCGACTTGTTGACCACCACGCACCCGCTGGGCAACAGCTCGCGCACCTCGGCGATCACCGACTCCACCGCGGCCAGGTCCGCCGCGCCGCCCTCGCCCATCGGCGTGGGCACGCACAGGAACACCACCTCGGCGCCCTCCACCGCGTGCCGCGCGCCGAGGACGAACTCCAGCCGCCCCGCGGCCAGCCCGGACTGCACCAGCTCGGCCAGCCCCGGCTCCAGGATGGTCACCTCACCGGCCTTGAGCCGGGCCACCTTGGCCGCGTCCACGTCGGCGCAGATGACCTTGTGCCCCAGTGAGGCGAGACAGGCGCCGGTGGTCAGGCCCACGTATCCGGATCCGACGACGACGATTCGCCGTGCGAACACACTCCACCCCCGCGTTGGGTTGGTTCTGGTCCTCGGGCGAACTGCCCCGTTCGGGCGCATCCTGACACCGCAGGACGGGGATGGCCAGCCAACCGTTCGGTGGCTCCGGTCACGACTATGAACGGGGAGTGACTGGAATGTCACTCGACACGTAGGGTGCACGCTCGTGGACCAACGACGGTTGGGTGATTCTGGGCTGGTGGTCAGCGCGGTCGGGCTCGGCTGCAACAACCTCGGGCGGCCGGGGACCGCGACCGAGACGCTGGCGGGCGCCAGGTCGGTTGTCGATGCCGCGCTGGAGGCCGGCATCACCTTCTTCGACGTCGCCGACGTCTACGGCGCCCCGCGCGGGCGCAGCGAGGAGCTGCTCGGCCAGGCCCTCTCCGGGCGGCGCGAGCACGCGGTGATCGCGACCAAGTTCGGCATGGACATGCAGGGCACCAACGGCCCCGACTTCGGCGCCCGCGGTTCCCGCCGCTACGTCCGGCGCGCGGTGGAGTCCTCGCTGCGGCGGCTGGGCACCGACTGGATCGACGTCTACCAGCTGCACCGGCCGGACCCGCTGACTCCGCTGGAGGAGACGCTGTCCGTGCTGGACGACCTGGTGCACGAGGGCAAGATCCGTTACGTCGGGCACTGCAACCTGGCGGGCTGGCAGATCGCGGACGCGAGCTGGAGCGCGAGCACCGCGAACCTGACCGCGCCGGTGTCCGCGGAGAACCACTACTCGCTGCTGGAACGCGAGTCCGAGCGCGAGATCATCCCGGCCTGCCTGCGCTTCGGCCTCGGCCTGCTGCCCTACTTCCCGCTGGCCAACGGCCTGCTCACGGGCAAGTACGACCGGGGCGCCAAGCCGCCGGAGGGCAGTCGCCTGGCCGGCCGGGAACGGCTGCTCGCGGACGCGCCGTGGGACCGGATCGACCGGCTGCGCCGCTTCGCCGAGGAACGGGACCTGAGCATGGTGGAGCTGGCCATCGGCTGGCTGGCCGCGCAGCCCGCGGTGGCCTCGGTGATCGCGGGCGCGACCAGCGCGGAGCAGGTCACCCAGAACGCCTCGGCCGCGGAGTGGGCGCCCACTGCGGCGGACCTCACTGAGATCGACGCCATCTGTCCGCCGGGCCGACGTTAACGGCGGCTAACCTCTCCGGCATGCAGATCACCGACACCGCTGCCATCGTCACCGGTGGCGCGTCCGGCCTGGGTGGGGCCACCAGCCGTGCCCTGGTCGCCAAGGGCGCCCGCGTCTTCGCCCTGGACCTGCCGCAGGCCATCGAGAAGGCCGAGCAGGTCGACGGCATCACCTACGTGGCCGCCGACGTCACCGACGCCGAGCAGGTCAAGGCCGCCGTCGAGCAGGCAGCCGCGGCCGCGCCGCTGCGCACCGTGGTCAACTGCGCCGGGGTCGGCTGGGCAGGCCGGATCGTGAACAAGCAGGGCGAGCCGCACGACTACGACCTGTTCCGCAAGGTCGTGGAGATCAACCTGATCGGCAGCTTCAACGTGCTGCGCCTGGCCGCGGCCGCGATGGCCAAGACCGAGGCGGTGGACGGCCAGCGCGGCGTGGTGATCAACACCGCCTCGGTGGCCGCCTTCGACGGGCAGATCGGCCAGGTCGCCTACGCCGCGTCCAAGGGCGGCGTGGTCGGCCTGACCCTGTCCTCGGCCAGGGACCTGGCCACCTTCGGCATCCGGGTGATGACCATCGCGCCCGGCATCATCGACACCCCGATGCTGGCCGGGGTCACCGAGGAGTTCCGCGCGACCCTCTCCGCCGGGGTGCCCTTCCCCAAGCGCCTCGGCACGCCCGCCGAGTACGCGCAGCTCGCGGTCATGATCGTCGAGCACGACTACCTCAACGGCGAGGTCATCCGGATGGACGGCGCGCTGCGGATGGCGCCCCGCTAAGCCTGGCGAACGGTGCGGCCGCTTGGCCGCACCGTCACAGCTCCCCGGCGTAGGGCAGCTCGTAGACCGCCTCGGAGTCCATCCAGCGGCGCAGCGTCCACGTCGCCCGGACATCGTCCTCGTTGTACTCCAGCAGCCGTTCCCGCTGGTCCGGCTGGGGTTCGCCGCCGTCCATGCCGACCGCGTCCCGGTACCAGCGCATCGAGTTCTCGCCACCGGCCTCCGGGTCCCGCCAGGCGAAACCGGCCGCCGGGGCGATCATCTTCAGCCCCTTGCCCTTGGCGCAGAGGAACTGGTCGCGCACGATGCCGAACAGGTCCACCCACTGCGGCGAGCCGATGAAGTCCTGCACGGTCTGGATGGTCGGGATGTCCGGCTTCCCGGCGAAGCGCTCGGCCGAGCCGAGCATCCACCGGTTCTCCGCCAGCTCGTTGTAGCAGTAGGCGCGGAAGCTCAGCCCGCGCGCGCTGGCCCGCAGCCGCACGTGCGTGAGGTAGGACCAGAACTCGCCGAAGGAGCGGGCCTCGTCCTGGCAGGGCAACGGGTCCCAGGTGACAAAAGCCCGGTAGCCCTGGGGCACGCCGATGTCCGCGCCGGAGAGGTGCACGCCCCACATGTAGGCCCCGGCGTCGCCGAAGCTCTCCATGTCCACGTCCAGCTCCACGTCCGCGCGCGGCACGTGCACCCGTTCCTCGCGGCGCACCAGCGAAGCCCCGCGCAGCCAGGCCTTGGCCAGCAGCACCGCGTCGCCGAAGGGCATGCCCACCATCGGCGCCGGCGGTTCGACGGTGACCGGCTGGGCGGCCAGCTGGTCCACAGTGGACACTCCGATGGCGCGCAGGGACACCGCGTCCTCGCCGCGCACCACCAGGCTGACGTCCCGCCGCTCGATCAGCGTGGCCTCGCAGGTCGGCCACCAGGGGCAGCTGCGGCACTCCAGGATCCGGGACGGCCTGGCCAGCGGGTCGCGCTGGTTGAGCGCGGCCGCGGCCACCGCGAGCCGGTCGGCGAAGCGGGCGTCGTACTCCTTGAGCGCGGTCCGGCCGTTCGGCCAGGTCGGCGCCTCCAGGTCGTGCCAGAGCACCACGTCGGCGTCCAGCCCGATCACCCCGCCCATCGCCCGGCCGGGCACGGTCAGGCCCGCGGCCTGCAACAGCCGGTACGCGTGCGCCAGCCGCAGCTGGTCCCGTGGCTGCGGCCGCACCTTGCGGATCGGGTCCACCCTGGCGCTGCCCGGGTAGAGCTGGCCGAACGGGGTGGTGCGCGCACCGGTGCCAGGATCGGTGATCTTGTGCCGGACCACCAGCACCGGCAGGTACCCGCCGCTGGAGTCGCGCACCAGCAGGTCGATGCCGCCGCGGCGCCCGCCGGTGCGGTCCGAGGGCAGCAACCCGCCCCAGACGAACCGCGCACCCGCGCCGAGCACCGCAGTGGTGATCCGTTCCCGGTCGGCAGCCGCCTCGCCAGCGGGCACCTCGGTCCACTCCGCGCCCAGCTGCCGGGACAGCCGGTCCGCCACCACGCGCCGGTGCGCCGCCGCGTCGCTCATCCGCTGCTCGGCAGCCGGGTCCGGCGGCGCCTTGGGCGCGTCGGCCATGGTCGGATCGTGTTCGAGGTGCACGCGGCGCCGGCACCGGGTCACCACCCCGGCATCAAGTAGCACCGCAGACGTCACTCATGCAGGGTAGGTGGCCGGACCGCGCTCCGTGTCGGCAACCCGGTTGATCTCGGCTTCTAGCGCGCCGGAAGCGCCAGAAAACCCCCGAGCGGCCTACTCTGAGGGCATGGCCCGCATCCGGCGAGGAGTGCCCAAGCTGACCCCGGCCCGTGCCAGGCACCTGCTCGGAATCGGCAAGGTGGTGCTCCCCCTGCTCGCCCCGTTCGCGATCAAGGCCGCCTCCGCGGCCAGGGACGGCTACGACCGGATGCGCGCCCGCAAGCTGGGCGTGCCGGTCGAGCACCTGGCCACCTACAGCGGCCGCGGCGGCGCGCTGCACGCGCGGATCGCCGGGCTCGCCAACGCGGTGGCCGAGCTGCGGGTCAACGCCAGTGACGAGGTCACGGCCTTCGCCAAGGACAGTGAGACCAGGCTGGTCGAACTGGCCGCGGTGGTGCGGGCCGCGGAGCGGATGCCTGCGCCGCGACGCAGGACGGCGCACCGCTCGGTCGCCACCGAGCTGGACCGGATCGAGTCACACCTGCTGCATCATCTGGGCGTCTGATCGCGGGTAGCCGCGAAAGGGCAGCGGCAGCGGGCGCAGCAGCAGTGCGAAGGCGACCGCGGCCAGCACCGCCCCGGCGATCGAGGACGCGGACAGCGCGGCCAGCGCCAGGTTCAGCGGGATCAGGATCCCGGTGAACCAGAGCGCGCTGGTGCGCAGCTGCTGGGAGTAGGCGGGCAGCAACAGGGCCAGCACCAGCCCGATCGCGCCGGTCATGATCGTGGCCATGGCGAACGGGAACTCGAAGGCGCTGCGCGCCCACAGCACCCCAGCGGTCAGCCAGGCCACCACCGTGTGACCGAGCAACACGTACCGAACCGAGTCCAAGCCGCGCATGACATCCCCTCCCGGAAAGATCGTCACGACCCATCCTGGCTGGCCGCACCGACAGCGGCCATGGGGCAAACCCCCGAGTCGACCCTGAAGTCAGCTGCCGTAGAACTACTCAGGGCATCCGCACAAAACCCTCGCGGACCAGCCAGTTCCGCGCCACCTCCGCCGGGTCCTTGCCTTCCACGTCGACCTCGGCGTTGAGCTTGAGCATGACCTCGTTGGTCAGCTTCGCCGCCACCGGCCTGAGCACCTCGGTGATCTGCGGGTGGGTGGAGGCGGTCTCCTCGCGCATGGTCACCGAGGCGTTGTAGCGCGGGAAGAAGTTCCGGTCGTCGGTCAGCAGCACCAGGTCCAGCGCCAGCACCCGGCCGTCGGTGGTGAAGATCTCGCCGAAGTTGCAGGTGTCGCCGTTGGCCACGGCCTGGTAGATCGGCCCGTTGGCCAGCAGCTTGGCGTTGCCGGGCGCGGGCTCGAACCCGTAGGTCTTCTGCACCCCCGGCATGCCGTCGTTGCGGCTGGCGAACTCGTTCTCGATGCAGAAGGTGCCCTCCTGCGGCCGCTCCCTGGTCACCTTCGCCATGTCGGACATGGTGCGCACGCCGAGCCGCTCGGCGTTCTTGCGGTTCATCGCGAACGCGTAGGTGTTGTTCAGCGGCGCCATCAGGCTCCACACCACCCGGTTGCGCGCCAGGTCCTCCTTGCGCACCGCCTCGAACTGCCCGGCGTCGTCCGGGATCGGGTCCTCGTGCCCGAGGTAGCTGATCCACCCGGTGCCGGTGTACTCCCACATCAGGTCGACCTGCCCGGTGAGCAGCGCGTCCCGGCCGCTGTTGGACCCGGCGATGTTGGACAGGTCCCGCACCTTGGCCCCGGCCGCGCTCAGCGCGAACTCGGCCAGGTAGGCCAGCACCAACTGCTCGCTGAAGTCCTTCGACCCCACGGTCAGCTCGACATCCGCCAGTTCCGGCACCGGCTGAATCGATCCTGGTTTCACGTGAAGCGGCGTCGATCCACCGGCGGAAAGCCCGCATCCCGCCAGCAAGCTACCAGTCAGTAACAATGCGACTGTCCACAGTGGACGCTTGTTCACCGGAGTCCCTTCGGGCCGAGCTTGCGTTCGGCGATGCCGCCCAGCCAGTCCACCAGCAGCGCCAGCGCGGCGGAGAGCACCGCGCCGACCACCAGGATCGAGGTGCGGCGCAGCTTGTAGCCGGTGTCGATCATCGAGCCGAGGCCGCCGCCGTTGACGAAGGTGGCCAGCGTGGCCACGCCCACCGCGAGCACCAGCGCGGTCCGCATGCCGGCCAGCACGTGCGGGATGGCCAGCGGGAACTCGATCCGGCGCAGCACCGTGAAGGAGGACATGCCGATGCCCCGGCCGGCCTCCACCAGGGTCCGGTCCACCTGTTGCAGGCCGACCAGGGTGTTGCGCAGCACCGGCAGCAGGGCGTAGACCGCCATCGGCAGCACCGCGATCCAGAACCCGGTCTGGCCGGTGAGCAGGAAGAACAGCACCAGCACGCCGACCGCGGGGGCGGCCTGGCCGATGGTGGCCAGGCCGAGCACCACCGGCGCGATCGGCCGGGCCCAGCGGCGGCTCACCAGCACGCCCAGCGGCACCCCTGCCGCCAGCACGATGGCCGAGATGGCCACGGTCAGCTGGAGGTGCTCCCAGGTCAGGCTGAGGATGTTGGCGAAGGTGATGTTGCGCCGCTCGATCGAGTCGAGCTCGCCGGTGAACGCCCAGACCAGCACCGCGCCCACGATGAGCAGCACCGCGACCGGCTCGGCGAACAGCCGCAGGCGGTCCGCCCGCGAGGTGCTCACGCCGTCTCCAGCTCTTCGCGCATGGCCCGCACCGCGGCCATCAGCGTGTCCATGGTGACCACGCCGACGTACTCGCCGCGCCCGCCGGTGACCACGGCCAGGCCGTCGTCGTCGGTGAGCACCGCCTCCAGCGCGTCGTGCAGGGTGGAGGCCATCGCCACCGTGTCCTCCACCGCCCGCCCGGCCCGGTCCAGGCTGACCCCGGTGGACAGGTCCGGCGGGGTCACCCAGCGCAGCGGCCGCCGCCGGGTGTCCAGCACCAGGCCGACCGCCCCGCGCCGCCGCCCGAGCCGTTCGGCCAGCTCGGCCACGGAGTCACCGACGCCCGCGGTGGGCACCTCGGACAGCTCGACCTCGCGCACCCGGCGCAGGGTCAGCTGCTTGAGCGAGGCGCCCGCGCCGACGAACCCGGCCACCGTGTCGTCGGCCGGGTTGGCCAGGATCGCCTCCGGGGTGTCGTACTGCAGGATCCGGGACCGGTCGCCGAGCACCGCGATCCGGTCGCCGAGCTTGACCGCCTCGTCGAAGTCGTGCGTGACGAACACGATCGTCTTGCCCAGCTCCGCCTGTAACCGCAGCAGCTCGTCCTGCAGGTTGCCCCTGGTGATCGGGTCCACCGCGCCGAAGGGTTCGTCCATCAGCAGCACCGGCGGGTCCGCGGCCAGCGCCCTGGCCACGCCGACCCGCTGCTGCTGCCCGCCGGAGAGCTGGCGCGGGTAGCGCCCGGCGAACTCACCGGGGTCCAGCCCGACCAGGTCCAGCATCTCCTCGACCCGGTCCGCGACCCGCTTCTTGTCCCATTTCAGCAGGCCGGGCACCATGCCGACGTTCTGCGCCACGGTCAGGTGCGGGAACAGCCCCGCCTGCTGGATGGCGTAGCCGATCCCCCGCCGCAGCTCGTCCGGGTCCAGCCCGAGCGCGTCCTGCCCGCCGATGGTGATCCGCCCGCTGGTCGGCTCGATCAGCCGGTTGATCATCTTCATGGTGGTGGTCTTGCCGCAGCCGGAGGGCCCGACGAAGACCACCGTCTCCCCGGCCGGGATGGTCATCGAGACCGACTCCACCGCGGCCACCTTCTGCCCGGGGTAGCGCTTGGTGACCTCGGTCAGCTCGATCTCCACACCGCTGACCTGGCTGTGCTCAGACACGGATCCCCCTGGAAGTGGTCATCCTGCCGATGATCAGGAACACGCCGTCCAGCAGCAGCGCCAGCACGATGACGCCGAGCGTGCCGGCCAGCGCCGAGTTGACCGCGTTCGCGCTGCCCACCCTGGACAGCCCGCTGAAGATGAGGTTGCCTAGGCCAGGACCCTTGGCGTAGGCGGCGATCGCGGCGATGCCCATCAGCAGCTGGGCGCTGACCCGCATGCCGGTGAGGATGGTCGGCCAGGCCAGCCGCAGCTCCACCGAGGTGAGCACCCGCCACCTGGCCATCCCGATGCCGCGCGCCGCGTCCACCACCGCCGGGTCCACGCCGCAGAGGCCGACGATGGTGTTGCGCACGATCGGCAGCAGCGCGTACAGCACCAGCGCGGTCACCGTCGGTGCCACTCCCAGACCGAGCACCGGGATCAGCAGGCCCAGCAGCGCGAAGGACGGGATGGTGAGGATCGCGCTGGTCAGCGCGGTGGCGATGGCCGAGCCCAGCGAGCTGCGGTACACCGCCACCCCGAGCAGCACGCCGAGCGCGGTGGCGATCAGCGTGCACTGCACCACCGCGCTCGCGTGCAGCGAGGAGTCCAGCAGCAGCTGCTGCCACCGCGATCCGATGAACTCCCACAGGTTCACGGCTTGGCGCTCGCCTGGGTTTCATCGTTGCCGTTGCCGTTGCCCGCGCTGACCTCCAGCTGGAAGTCGTGCCCGTACTGCTCGGTGCCGCTGATCACCGCGGCCTCGACCACTTCGGCGCCCTTGTTCTCCCGGCGGATCAGCGGGTCCTGCCGCAGGTCCTTGGCCAGCGAGACGCACATCAGCACCATCACCGCGGTGAACGGCACCGCCGCGATGATGGTCAGCCGTTGCAGCCCGCTGAGCGCGTTCTCCCCGCCCACGGTGAGCATCACCGCGGCCACCGCGCCGGTCAGCGCGCCCCAGAAGATCACCACGCCCTTCTTCGGCGCGATCGAGCCGCGCTGGGACAGCGTGCCCATCACGATGGAGGCCGCGTCCGCGCCGGAGACGAAGAAGATCGCCACCAGCAGCATCACGATCACACTGGCCACCTCGGCCAGCGGGAACTGTTTGAGCATGCCGAACAGCTGGGCTTCCTGACCGGCCGCGCCGGCCAGGTCGACCCCGCTGCGTTGCAGGCTCAGCGCGGTGCCGCCGAGCACGGCGAACCAGAGCAGGCTCACCAGGCTGGGCACCAGGATCACCCCGGAGATGAACTGCCGGATGGTGCGGCCCCGGCTGATCCTGGCCACGAACATGCCGACGAACGGCGTCCAGGAGATCCACCAGGCCCAGTAGAAGATGGTCCACCCGGTCAGCCAGGTGTTCATCGCGTCGCCGCCGGTCGCGGCGGTGCGCGCGGACATCTCGGCCAGGTCGGAGAAGTAGTGGCCGATCGAGGTGGGCACCAGGTTCAGGATCAGCACGGTCGGGCCGACCACGAACAGGAACAGCGCGAGCACGCCTGCCAGCACCATGTTGATGTTGGACAGCCACTGGATGCCCTTGGCCACGCCGGAGACGGCCGAGCCGATGAACGCGATGGTCAGCACCACGATGATCACCACCAGCAGGGTGGTGGTGGCCTTGTCCAGCCAGCCCACCTCGTGCAGCCCGCGCCCGATCTGCAGCGCGCCGAGGCCGAGCGAGGTGGCCGAGCCGAACAGGGTGGCGAAGATGGCCAGGATGTCGATGGTCTTGCCCAGCGGCCCCTCGGCCCGGCGACGACCGAACAGCGGCGCGAACACCGCGCTGATCAGCTGGCGGCGGCCGCGGCGGAAGCTGCCGTAGGCGATGGCCAGGCCGACCACCGCGTAGATCGCCCACGGGTGCACGGTCCAGTGGAACAGCGTGGTGGCCATCGCGGTCTCCAGCGCCTCCTCGCTGCCCGCGGCGACCGTGCCCGGCGGCGGTTTGACGAAGTGCGCCAGCGGCTCGCTGACCCCGTAGAACATCAGGCCGATGCCCATGCCGGCGGAGAACATCATGGCCACCCAGGAGGAGGTCCGGAACTCCGGTTCCTCGCCGTCCTGGCCGAGCGGGATCTTGCCGTAGCGGCTGGCCGCCAGCCACAGCGCGAACACCACGAAGCCGGAGGCGGCCAGCACGAAGGCCCAGCCGACGTTGGCGATCAGCCAGGTCAGCGCCGCCTTGGCGGCCGCGCCGAGCCCGGCGCTGTCCACCACGCCCCAGCCGATGAAGGCCAGCGCGATGACCGCGGCGACGCCGAAGACCACCGGGTCCAGCCGGGCCGGGCGCTCGGCGAGTGGTTCGCCGGGAAGTTGGGTGGGTTGATCCGGGTGAGCTGGGGTACCACCAGTAGCGGGACCCGAGGTGAGGTGGTCGTCAGTCGTCACGGTGTTCGGCGCCCGGGGGCGCCTCCTCCTTCACGAACGGGCACGGCTACCGATTCTTGCTTTTCACCGTTACCCGTTCGGAGTAACGCGGTAAACCTGGCCTGCATTCTGTAGCGAACTAGTGACATTGCGCTGCGCCGTACGCTCTCCCCGTGCGCACAACCCTGGACCCGGTACGCGGAACCCTCCGCGTCCTCCGAGGTAGTGTGCTCGCCCTCTGCAGTTCCGCGCTCAGCGGAGCCGCGCACGCCCTGGCCGGTGGCCAGGTGGACGACGGCGTGCTGACCGTGCTGCTCACCCTGCTGATCGCCGCCGCGGGCACCGCGCTGGCCGGTCGCCGCCGCGGGCTGACCGGCATCCTGCTCGTGCTCGGCCTGGCCCAGTGCGTGCAGCACCTGCTCTTCGACCTAGCCGACCACGGACACCTCGCGGGCGGCTTGATCGACCCGGCGCTGATGGTCCTCGCGCACACCCTTGCCGCCATCGGCACGGCGTTCTTGCTGGTCAACGCCGAGTCCGCGCTGTTCGCGCTGTTCGCCGCGCTCGGCCTGCGCCCACGCCGCCGCCCGGTCTCGCGGCCGGTTCCGGTCACGCCCCGGCTCGCCGTGCTGGGCGGACCGGCCCCCCTCCTGCTCGACCTGCTGCTGAGCCGCCTCCGAACCCGGCGTGGACCGCCCGCGTTCTCCAGTTAAGGCAGCCCACCCTCCCCACAGCAGGAAAGAAATCAGGAGATATGTCGACTTCTCGACACCGCGCTCTGCTGCGCGCAGGCGCCATCGTGACCATGACCTCCGCCGCGGCCCTGTTCACCGCGGGCCTGGCCGCCGCGCACGTCACCGTCCAGCCCGGCGAAGCGGCCAAGGGCAGCTACACCAAGGTCGCCTTCCGGGTGCCCAACGAGTCCTCGACCGCCGGCACGGTGAAGGTCGAGGTCACCCTGCCCAAGGACTACCCGCTGACCTCGGTGCGGACCAAGGCCGTGCCCGGCTGGAAGGCCTCGGTGACCAAGGTCAAGAGCGCCGAGAAGGAGGTGGTCAGCACGATCACCTGGCAGGCCGACTCCGGCGTGCGGATCAACCCGGACGAGTTCGCCGAGTTCGAGGTCTCCCTCGGCAAGCTGCCCACCAACACCGACCAGCTGGTGCTGCCCGCGACCCAGACCTACGACGACGGCAAGGTGGTCAAGTGGGACGCCCCGCCCGCGGCCAATGGCGAGGAGCCGGAGCACCCGGCCCCGGTGCTGAAGCTGACCGCGGCGGCCGGTGACGCCCACGGGCACGGCGCGGCCACCACGGCCGCAGGCGCCAAGACCGACGGGCACAAGGACGCGACCGCCTCCGGCACCGACACCTCGGCTCGCTGGCTCGGCGGCGCGGGCCTGGCCGTGGGCGCGCTCGGCCTCGGTTTTGGGGTCGGCGCGATCCTGCGGGGCAGGCGGTCGGCGGCATGAGGCGACTGCTCGCCACCCTGGTGATCGCCGGAGCCGCCCTGCTCGGCTCCGCCGCGCCCGCGTTCGCGCACAACGTGCTCTCCGACAGCAACCCCAAGGCCAAGTCCGAGGTGGAGGCCGGTCCGGCGGAGGTGATGCTGAAGTTCGACCAGGAGGTCCAGGACGGCTTCAACACCGTCACCGTGACCGGGCCGAACGGCACCCGCTGGGAGGGCGGCACGCCCAAGGTCAACGGAGCCGTGGTCACCGCGCCGCTGCTCCCGCTGGGCCCGGCCGGGGAGTACACGATCGGCTACCGGATCCTGTCCGCGGACGGGCACCCGGTGACCGGCGCGGTTCCGTTCACCCTGACCAAGGCCGGTACCGGCACCCCGACCACGAACACCCTCAGCCCCTCGGCCGAGGGCAACACCAACGCGCAGTCCGAGGGCTCGTCGGGCACGCCGGTGTGGCTGTGGATCATCGGCGCGGCCGTGCTGCTCATCGCCGGAGTCGCGGTGGCCCTGGTGCTGGCGAAACCTTCGAAGAAGGCATGACCACAAGCCGGACCACCCTCCCCCTGCTGCTCGGGCTGGTGGCGACCGCGGCGGCCGGAACCACCCTCGGTTCCGTGCTCACCGCGGCCGCCCCCGCACCGGGGCTGCCGGAACCGGGAGTGGTGGTCCGGCTGGGCGTGCCCGCGTTGCGGCTGGCCGTGGACATCGGCGCGGTGGCCGCGGTCGGCCTGGCCATGCTGCCGCTGCTGCTGCGCACCAGCCGCCCGGCCAGGACCAGGCCGCTGCTGGTCACCGCGCACCGGATCGGCCTGGTGCTCGGCGCGGGCTGGGCGATGGCCGCGGTGCTGCTGCTGTGGTGGCAGGCCGCCGAGCTGGCCCCGGCCGGACTCGGCCTGGACGTGGGGTCGCTGGCTGACTACGCGGCCACCGTCGGTGCGGGCCGGGCGCTGCTGGTCGCGGCGGCCTGCGCGCTGGGCTACGCGGTGCTGCACGGCCTCGGCCTGCGCGCGGGCGCCCGCCCACCGGCTGAGCTGCCGGTGCTGGTGGCCATGCTCGGCCAGATCCCGCTCGCGCTCACCGGGCACTCCGCGGCCGCGGCCAACCACGAGCTGGCACTGCTGTCGATGAGCGTGCACGTGATGGCCGCCGCGGGCTGGGTCGGCGGCCTCGGCGCGATGCTGTTCCTGATCACCCCGCACCGCGGCCTGCTGGCCGAGGCGCTGCCCCGGTTCGCCGCGGTGGGCACGGTGTGCCTGGCCGCGGTCGCGGTCAGCGGCGTGGTCAACGCCGTGGTGCAGCTGACCGGCCGCCCCGGGCTGGGCTGGGCGGCCGCCTTGTTCGGCACCGGTTACGGCTGGGTGGTGCTGACCAAGACGGCCGCGCTGCTGGTGCTGGCCGGCCTCGGCGGCTGGCTGCGGTTCCGGCTGATGCCCGCGATCGTTCGCCACCGAACGACTTCGGTGACCCTGTGGATCTCGCTTGAACTGCTGGTGATGGCGCTGGCGATCGGCCTGGCCGCGGCCTTGGCCAGGGCCTCGCTCAGCTAAGAAGTCATTCCAGTTCGGTGAGCGCGGCGGCCCTGCGCTCCTGGCTCAGCTGCTCCAGCCTGGCCACCGCGGCGTTGCCCCGGCGCTGGAGCTCCTCGTGGTCGATCCAGCCCGCCGCGTAGTGGCGGTAGTCCTGCGCGAGCATCACCAGCTCGGACAGGTAGTCGGCCGAGCGCCGACGGCTGGTCTCGGAAAGCTCGGTCACCAACGGAAGCTGGTTGTCGACGACCTCGTCCAACATCTCCGCGGCTCGCAGGGCCTTACGCCCGCGCAGCCGTGCCTTGCCCTTTGTGGAGAAGCTCAACACGTTTCTCCGCCCTTCGCGCTCGCACCCAGCAAGAAGTTCGCTATACGAACATCGCTGCCACCCAGAGTGACCACACTGAGAGTCTTGACGTTCCGTTGACGTCCCTTTGTCGTCCTAGAGAAGGATTGCGTTACCGATCAACTCATTCTGAAGGAGGATACGGGTCTGCTGTATACGCCAGCGGGGGCCAGGTTCGGCCGCCGGACGGGTTAACGGTGCGGAGTCCAGCGGGCCCGGGTGTCACCCGAACGGAAGGACTGCATCCGTTTGGCCAACTCGGTTCGTACATCCGGGTTACTGCGCAAGATCGACAGCACGCCGGTGGTCAGCTTCAGCTCGCGCACCTGGCGCAGCACCGGGAAACCTGGCCACTTCGTGACATCGAAGCCGTAGGCCCTGGAGAGTTGCCGATACCGGTCACCGGTGTGCCGGAAGCGCAGTTTGCCGACCGCCAGCGGGGTCAGGTCCCACTCGCGCGGGCCGAGGCAGACCGAGTCCAGGTCGCACAGCAGCGGGCCGATCGGCGTGCTGATCACGTTGCCCACGTGCGCGTCGCCGTGGATCACGCCCTGCGGCAGGTGGTACTCCATCGCGGCCAGCTCGGCCTCGAGCTCCGCGCACCGGGTCTCCAGGAACTCCCGGTCCCCGGCGTCCAGCTCCTCGGCGTCGACCAGCCTGCGCCGGACGTCGGCCAGCGGATCCCAGCGCGGCAGCTCCCCCGGCGGCGCGGGCAGCGCGTGCAATCGTTTGAGCAGCTGAGCAAGCTCCAAGCCGGTGGCCTGGCCCACCTCGGGCACCGCCTGCCAGAGCGTGGCCACGTGCCCGTTGACGTGCAGCGGCTGCGGCAGGCCCGGCAGTAACCGGACCGCGGGCACCTCGTGCTCGGCCAGCCAGTTGGCCGCCCGCACCACGTTGTCCGCCCGGTAGCGCAGCGAGGGCGAGAGCACGATGCGCACCACCACCGGATGCGCCAGCAGCTGGAACACCGCGTTGTTGACGAAGCGGATCAGCCGCGCGCCGCCCGGGTCCAGCCCGGCGGCGTCGCAGATCTCCCCGAGGGCGGTCCGGAGCTTGGCACGGCTGTACCGCCCGTCCGCGTCGGGGCGAACCCGAACGTTCACGTCATGGTCGTTTCTGCGGGGATCCGGTGCGAATCCGAAACTGGCGGACCTCCTCGGCGAGGTCCTTGGCCTCGGCGATGTGCTTGTACCGCTCCGACTCTTCCTGGATGTCGATCATGCGGTCGGCCACCCGGACCGAGTTGACCCCCTCGCCCATGGAGTAGGCGACCCGGCCGACCCGCAGCCCCTCGCTCACGTCGCCGGAGCGGATGTGGTTGGCCGCCAGCATGCTCAGCCCGAACACGTGCGTGCGCTTCATGTCCGACTCGTAGCCCTGGGTGCACTTGACCAGCTCGGCCACGGCCAGCGGAGCGTGCTTGGCGCGGAAGTCGTCGTTGGCGGCCAGCGAGTGGTGCACCGAGCCGATCATCCCGTGCAGGTCGTTGACGGTGAAGAAGCGCACCCACTCCGGCGCGTGCTCGAAGTCGGCGCGGGCGAACTCGTCCTTGGTCCGGCCGACCATCTTCATCGCCTGCTCGCGCATGCCCATCATCGCGTAGGCCCAGGCCTCGTTCGCGCACAGCACGGCCACCGTCAGCGCGGAACCGGAGTCCTGCGCGGCCAGCTGGCCCAGCTGGAACAGCTTCAGCGCGTCGTTGGGCTCGTCGTAGTGCAGGTAGACCCGGCCCATCCGGTACAGGATGTTGGCCACCAGGTCGTTCTTCTCGCACTGCTTGGCGTACTCCAGCGCCTTGCCGAAGTGGTTGCGCGCCGGGTCCAGCATGCCGGTGTCGAACGAAGTCCAGCCGGCCAGGCTGTGCAGGTCGGCCAGGGCCAGCCGCAGCCGCCTGCGCACCGGGTCGATCGCGTCGGCCCGCAGCAGCTGCTCGGCCCAGGACAGCTGGGCGATCACCGCGTCCCGGCAGGTGCCGCCGCCGTACTGGTAGTCCAGCGCGCGCAGGGCCTTGGTCGCGGCCTCGACCTGCATGACGTCGGTCTTGCCGATCTTCTCCCTGGCCGGGGTCTGTGCCACGGAAGTGATCCACTGGCCGGGGTCGCCCGGCATGGTCACCACACCCATGGTCACGGAAGCGGCGTGCTGAAGGAACCTCCTCCGCTTCACCGACTCATCCTCCTCGGACAGGGGGTCATCGGCGACGCCGACCACCCGGACTGCGGTGGCTCCGTCGTAGGCGAGACCCATGTAGCCGCGCGGTACCTGGAGCCCGTCGGCGATCCGGGCCAGCACGTCATACGCCATGACCTGGCGACCCTTGAGGATCTCCGACACCTCGGACTGTGACTGCCCGGTGCTGGCCGCGATCTGGCGCTGTGACACCCCCACGCGCCGAAGTAGCCGGTACACCGTGCTGATGTCCCGGGCGGCCAAGGCGTCCCGCATCTCCCGTTGCTCCCAGGTGTCTGGGGTAACGAGCGGTGGCTGGGATCCGATGGTGTCCATTGCGCCCCCTTACGGTCCGCTGGGCGTCAAGCGCAGAGTAAGGGCAGTTCGCGGCGGTGGTGAAGTCCCCATCGGTGAGGCTGATCGGCCCGACTGAACTTGGCCTACCGCTCACCGTGTCACTCACACCGATCGGCGCTGAAACTCCCCGTTCTGGTTCGACTCGGCCCAATCTTAGTTTCGGTAAGGGATCGAGCACGGAGGGAAGTCGGAACCGTGGCGTTGACCGAGTCACCAAGCGTTGCCTCAGGCGACGGAGCAGGCCCCATGGGTCAGCTCCCGGCGCTGTGGCAGAGCGCGGGCGGCCGGCGGCGCTGGTGGCGGGTGAGTTGCCGCGACTCGGTCAACCGGCGTCGATTCCTGACCGTGCTCGTTGACCGAGACAGGGTTCTCCTCGTCGGGCCTCCCGGCGAGACCGCAGTGCTGTCGGCTGGACAGGTTGGCCAGCTCAAGACAGCTCTGCGCGAGGCCGCCGACCAGGCGGGAAGGTGACGGTGACGTCAGGTGGACGAGATTCTGGGTCAGGTGCTGCGCAACGCGGTCTGGGAACGGCTCGACATGCTTACCGAGCTGGCCAACCGCGCTGACGCCCCGTCCCTGCTGTCCGTCGCGCGTTCCGAGCTGCCCAGGCTCACTGAGGGCTGGCGCGCGATGCTCGCTGTTCACGAACCCGATGACCGCGGCAACTGCCCCGAGTGCTCGACCCGCTGGCGCCAGCAGAAGGCACCGTGTTCGGTGTGGCGCGCGGCGTACGAGCACCTCGTGGCCGGCGGCCTCGCCCCACGTCCTGCCCGGCACCTCCGCTCAGCGAAGGTGTCCTGACCAGGGACTGACGTCTCTCGCGGCCCTCGGGCTCTTCCCCGAACCGGGTCAGCCGCGGCAGCCGTCATGTGGCCGGTGGTCCGGGCCGGGCGAACCCCCGACCGCTCCGGGCCGGACCGCCGTGCCAGTTCTGGTTGAAATGCAAAACAAAATAGCGACTTCCGCGGGCCGGTGCTGAAGCACTCCCCTCCCCCCGACCGGCACCGGTCCGCGGATTCCAAGCCACCCCTCGGGTGGTCTGCCCCTCCCGCGCAGACCACTCGAGGGGTTTCGAATTTCCGGGCAACCACTCGTCGGAGTGAAATTCCTCAGGGCACCCGGCGGATTTTGAAGATCACGAATGCGCCGACGAGTGACAGCACCGCGGACACCGCGAACAAACCTGGGTAACCGCCGAAACCGGCCAGGATCGGCGTGGCCAGCAGCGGGGCGACCACCTGCGGCAGGCCGTGCGCCAGGTTGACGATGCCGAGGTCCTTCGCCCGGTGCTCGGCCGCCGGCAGCACCTCGGTGAGCAGGGCGGTGTCCACCGCGATGAATGCGCCGTAGGAAGCGGCCAGCACCGCCGCGCTGATCACCAGCACCGGCCAGCTGATGGTCACCACCAGCATCGCCGAGGACAGCGTGACCACCAGTGCGGCCACGAAGATGAAGACCCGCCGCTTGCCCGCCTGGTCCGACAAGCCGCCCGCGATCACCGCGGCCGGCACCATGATCGCCGCGTTGAGCAGGTTGAGCAGCAGCAGGTCCGCGTGCGGATCGGCCCGGTGCAGCACGTCCTGCAGCAGGTAGAGCGTGTAGAGGGTGCCCAGCACGAAGCCGAGGGTGACCAGCAGCCGGTTGAGCAGCGCCCAGGCGAAGTCCGGGTGCCGCCGCGGCGAGATGGCGAACCCGCGCAGCACCTCGGCCAGCCCGCGGGGCGGCCGCTGGTCCGGTCGCAGCACCGACTCGGCGGTGCGCAGGGTGAACGGCAGCGCGCAGGCCAGCAGCAGCACGGCGAGCGCGAGGTAGCCGCTGAACGCGGGCTTGACCGTGGTGGCCACCAGGGCGCCGGCCAGCGCGCCGACGGTCTGGCCGAGCCCGACCCAGCCGCCGACCAGCCCGCGCTGGGCCACCGGCACCCGGTCCGGGATCGCGGCCAGCAGCGCGGCCAGCATGCCGCCGAAGGCGGTCTGCACCCCGCACCAGGCCAGGATCATCACCGCCGCGCTGCCCGCACCGGCCAGCGCCAGCAGGCTGACCGCGCCGAGCACCGCTGAGGCCAGCACCCACGGCCGTCGCCTGCCGAACCGGGAGGTGGTCCGGTCGGAGGCGAAGCCGACCAGGATGGTGGCGACCATGCCGAACAGTCCGCCAACGGCGGTGGTCAGCCCGAACAGGCCCTCCTTGTGCGCAGGCGCGAACTGCTCGGCCTGGACCAGCAGCAACACCTGCACCGGGCCGGAGTGCACCGCCCACACCCCGACCATGCCCACGGCGAGCGCGGCGATCCAGCCCGTGCGGACCCGCTGGACCGGCTCGGCGAGCGCGTCCGGAATCGTCGAGGTCACCGGACCCCGCGGATCTTGAGCGCGAGCAGACCCCCGGCCAGCGCGGTGACCGCGGACAGCAGGAAGATCATCGAGTAGCCGGAGCCGTCCGCGCCGGACAGCAGCGGGGCGGCCAGCACCGGCGCGATGAACTGCGGCAGCGACTTGCTGATGTTGTTCACGCCCAGGTCCTTGGCCCGGTCGTTCGGGCTGGGCAGCACCTCGCTGGTGATGGCCAGGTCCACCGAGTTGGCCACGCCGAGACCGGCCCCGAGCAGCACCGAGCTGAGCACGAACAGCTCCCAGGTCGGGTTGACCACCAGGATCGCCGAGGACGCCGCCATCAGCACGCCCGCCAGCACCGCGAACAGCTTGCGCCTGCCCAGCCGGTCGGAGAGGTGGCCGAAGATCGCCGCGGAGACCACCACGCCCACCGTGGTGATGGTCGAGGCCAGCGCGGTGCCGCCCTCCGGGTCCTCGTGCTTGAGCACGTCGGCCAGGAAGAACAGCGTGTACAGGCTGCCCAGCACGTAGCTGATGGTGATCAGCGACTGGCTGGCGATCGCCCACAGGAAGTCGCCGTGCCTGCGCGGGGAGATCCACAGCGAGCGCAGCACCGGACGGCGTCCCGGCGGCAGCACCGGATCCCGGTTGATCAGCAGGAACGGCAGCACCAGCAGGATCAGCAGCAGCGCGCACAGGCCGTAGCCGCTGAGCGGGTCCGGGGTGGAGACGATCACCAGGTTGCCCACCAGCGAACCGCCTGCCTGGGCCAGGCCGATCAGCCCGCTCATCATGCCGCGCTGAGTGGTGGGCACGTGGTCGGGCAGCGCGGCGAGCAGTCCGGCGAAGGCCGCGGCCGAGCCCAGCTGCACCAGGCACCAGCCCAGCAACAGGCCGGTGACCGTGTCCTGCTGGCTGAGCAGCAGCATGCTGGCCGCCGAGATGGCCACCCCGGTCACGATCCACGGCTTGCGCGGGCCGAACTTCGAGGTGGTCCGGTCGGAGAGCAGCCCGAAGAAGATGTGCGCGGCCATCAGCACCAGCGAGCCGACGCCGGTGATCAGCCCGAGGCTGTTCTCCTTGTCCTCCGGCGCGGCGTGCGCGGCCTGCATCGGCAGCAACAGCACGGTCGGTCCGAAGTAGACGATCCAGACCCCGAGCGTGGCCGCGGTGAGCGCGCCGATCCAGGCCGGTCCGACCTTGCGCTCGGGTTCGACCAAGGACTCCGGTGCGATCGTTGTCATGGGTGGCCCCCCAGTTGCAACTGCGCCGACCGCTGCACCCTAGGAAGACGAGGGGCCTGTGAACAGGCAGAACAAGGAATCTGTAGTGCGATTGCCAGAACGGTTACCTGGCCGTCACGCGACCCCGCGGATCCGGCTGACCAGCACGCCGCCGAGCAGGGTGACCCCGGCGGCCAGCGCGTAGAGGGCGGGGTAGCCGCCGATGTAGGCCAGCACCGGCGCGGCCACCGCGGGCGCGAGCACCTGGGGCAGCGCCGAGGCAATGTTGATCACGCCCAGGTCCTTGGCCCGGTCCTGTTCGGTCGGCAGCACCTCGGTGAGCAGCGCGAAGTCCACCGAGGTGTAGACGCCGAAGCCGAGCCCGAGCACCACGGTGGCCGCCAGCACCGCGGGCCACACCGGCCAGAGCGCCAGCACCGCCAGCGCGGCCGCCATCACCACCGAGGCCCAGGTGACGAAGACCTTTCGTCGCCCCACCCGGTCCGACCACCGGCCGGCCAGCACCGTGGTGGCCAGCATGCTCACCGCGTAGACCGAGGTCAGGATCAGCACGCCGGTGCCGGGATCGGCGTGCCGCACCCCGTCGGTGAGGAAGAACAGCAGGTAGAGGGTGCCGAAGGCGTTGCCGAGGTTGAGCAGGAACCGGGTCAGCCAGGCCCAGCCGAAGTCGGGGTGCTGCCGGGGCGAGATCCAGAACCTGGCCAGAGTTCGGCCCGGCTGAACTGGCGGCTTGGCGAGCAGCACCTCGTCCCGGCTACGCACGACGAACGGCAGCACACCGGCGACGAGCAACGTCGCACATCCGAGGTAACCCCATTGGATTCCGCCCAGCGCGGTGGCCAGCGCGGTGCCACCGAGCACGCCCACCATCTGGGCCAGCCCGACCCAGCCGCCGACCACTCCGCGCTGGCGCACCGGCACGTGGTCGGGCACCTCGGCGGTCAGCGCGGCCAGCGCCGCGTTCACCGATGCCTGCACCAGGCACCAGCCGATCGCCATGACCAGCACGTTCGGCGCCGCGGCGAGCAGGAGCAGCGCGGCGGCGCCGAGCAGCGCGCCACCCACGGTCCACGGGTGCCGCCGCCCGAACCGCCCCCTGGTGCGGTCGGACAGGGCCCCGGCCAGTGGGTTGGCCACCACCGACACCGCCGCGCCGAGGCCGGTGACCAGCGCGAGCACGGCTTCCTTCTGCCCTGGCGCGAAGGTGGCCGCCTGCTGGCCGAGCAGCAGGTTGAGCGGTCCGAAGAAGGCCGCCCACACCCCGAGGTTGGCCAGCGTGAGCAGGCCGATCCAGCCGCCGCCGACCCGCTGCCGGGGCGTCACCGCGGTCATCCGCGCTGCTTCGCGATGTGCTCCCGCAGCCAGTGGAAGGAGTCCTTCGGCGTGCGCCGCTGGGTGGCGAAGTCCACGTGCACCAGCCCGAACGGCTGGCCGTAGCCCTCGGCCCACTCGAAGTTGTCCAGCAGGCTCCACACGAAGTACCCGCGCACGTCGACCCCGGCCTCGACCGCGGCCCGCAGCGCGTCCAGGTGCGCGGCCAGGAAGTCGATCCGCGGCTGGTCACGCACCCTGCCGTCGGTCAGGTCCTCGGCGAAGCTGGCCCCGTTCTCGGTGATGTACACCGGCGGCAGCGCCTCGCCGTAGCTTTCCCGCATTCGGACGAGCAGCTCGCGCAGCCCGTCCGGCACGATCGGCGAGCCCATCAGCGTGGCCGGGTGCTCGGCGATCTCACCCAGCTCGAACGGCAGCGGGTTGCCCTCGGCCGGCGCGCCGATCCGGGTCGGGTTGTAGTAGTTGACCCCGTAGAAGTCGATCGGCTCGCTGATCACCCGCAGGTCCTCGGCCGGGATCTCGAAGCCGGGCAGGTGTTCCGGCGAGGTGCCGAGCAGGATCGGGTCGGCGAAGAGCCGGTTGTGCAGCGCGTCGTAGGCGGCGGCCGCGGCCAGCGTCTCCGGCCGGTCGTCGGCGGCCCAGACCGGGGTGTGGTTGTTGGCGGTGCCGATGAGCCCCGCCCCGCCCGCCCGCAGCGCCCGGACCGCGAGGCCGTGCGCGAGCAGCTGGTGGTGCGCGGTGGGCAGCGCGTCGAAGAGCAGGGCCTGGCCCGGCGCGTGCTGGCCGAGGCCGTAGCCGAGCAGCGTGATCATCGCGGGCTCGTTGAGCGGCACCCACATCGCCACCCGGTCGGCGAAGGCCTCGGCCAGCACGGCGGCGTAGTCGGCGAAGCGGGCCGCGGTGTCCCGGTTGAGCCAGCCGCCCTCGTCCTCCACCGCCTGCGGGGTGTCCCAGTGGTAGAGCGTGACCATCGGCGCGATGCCGGCCGCGCACAGGGTGTCGATCAGCCGGTCGTAGAAGCCGAGGCCGGCTCGGTTGAGCGTGCGGCCGTCCGGCTGGATCCGCGGCCAGGCCACGGAGAACCGGTAGCTGTCCACGCCGAGCTCGCGCATGAGCGCGACGTCCTCGGGATAGCGGTGGTAGTGGTCGCAGGCCTGCGCGCCGGTCTCACCTGAACGGGTCTTTCCCGGAGTGGCACTGAAGGTGTCCCAGGTGGACCTCCCCCGGCCACCCGCGGTTACGGCACCCTCGATCTGGTACGCGGAGGTGGCCACCCCCCACACGAAGTCGTTCACCGTTGCCTCCGCCCAGTAATGTGAAAACGATTCGCATCTTAGGCGTGTCGTGGTTCACACGAAAGAGCTTCTTAGTCGATCACGCCAGAATGGACGCCTGTCCGCCGCCGCAAGCTCCAGGGAGCCGCCCGTGTCAGCTGATCTCACCCCCCTCCGGCGCCGACCGGTCCAGCAGCGCAGCGCGCAGCGGGTCGAACGGATGCTGGACGCGTGCGCCGAACTGGTCGCCGAGCTGGGCTACGACGGCGTCACCACCACGCTCATCGCGGAACGGGCCGGTGTCGCGGTCGGCTCGCTCTACCAGTTCTTCCCGGACAAGCGCGCCGTGGTGCAGGCGCTGACCATGCGCAACCTGGACCGCTTCCTCAGCCAGGTGCTGGAGCGGCTGGCCGAGGTGGAGCTGGCGCACTGGTGGGACGTGGTGGACCGGGCCTTCGACGTCTACATCGCCATGCACCGCGAGGTGCCCGGCTTCCGCAAGGTGCACTTCGGCGACGCGGTGGACGTGCGGCTGCTCGACGACGGCAAGGACAACAACACGGTCATCGCCGACCGCCTGGCGCAGCTGATCGCCGAGCGGTTCGGCCTGCCGCTGAACGAGGTCCAGCTGCCCATGGCGGTGGCCATCGAGGCCGCCGACGCCGTGCTGCACCTGGCCTTCCGGCACGACCCCGACGGCGACCCGAAGGTGGTCGCCGAGGCCAAGGCCCTGGTCAGGGACTACCTGGGCAGCCGGATCCGCTAGCCGAAGACCCGGCCCTCGCCGCGGTAGGTCGGCGCGCTCAGGCTGACCTGGTCGCCGTCGATGAAGTGGAACTCGGTGAAGCGCTCGGCCAGCTCACCGGCCTTGGCGTGCCGGAACCAGACCCGGTCGCCGATGGCGAGGCTGTCCGCGGCCTTGCCGGTCAACGGCGTCTGCACCTCGCCCGCGCCCTCGGTCGGCACCAGCTTGAGCCCCCTCGGCAGGTACGGCACCGGCACCCGGTCCTGCCCCACCGGCCCGGAGGCGAGGTAGCCCCCGGCGAAGACGGTGGCGGTGCCCCTGGCCGGCCTGCGCACCACGGGCAACGCGAACAGCGCGGCCGGGCGCAGGTGCAGGTGCAGGTAGTTGTCGAACAGGGTCGGCGCGAGCAGGCCGGAGCCCGCGGTCAGCTCGGTGACCGCGTCCTCGGCCGCGGTCCGCTCCAGGCTGCCGGTGCCGCCGCCGTTGACGAACTCCAGCTCGGCCACCGAGCGCACCGCGGCCACCGCGACCGCCCGCCGCTCGGCCAGCTCCACCAGCGAACGCTTCTGCATCCAGCGCACCGCGGCGCCGCGCACCGGCCTGCCGGCCGGCTTGTCGCCGAGCCCGGCCACCTGCGCCTCGTAGGACATCACCCCGACCAGCGTGAACCCCGGCCTGCGGACCACCTCCACGGCCAGCGAGCGGGCCTGGGCCGGGGTGTGCACCGGCGAGCGCCGCACCCCCACGTGCACCAGCCCGGACAGCGGCCGCCAGGAGGCGTCCAGCTCAAGGCAGATCCGGATCTCCGGGTGGCCCGGCCCGAGCACCTCGGTGATCAGGTCCAGGTGCGCGGGATCATCGATCATCAGCGTGATCGCGGCCCGTGCGCCGTCGTCGGCGGCCAGCTTCTGCAGCGCGGCCCGGTCCACGGTCGGGTAGCCGATCAGCAGGTCGTCGCTGACGCCCGCACCGTGCAGCCACAGCGCCTCGTTGAGGGAGTAGCACATGAGGCCGGCGAAACCCGGGTTCGTCAGCGCGAGCTTGAGCAGCTCACGTACCCGGACCGACTTGCTGGCCAGCCGGATCGGCCTGCCGTGTGCACGGCGGACCAGCTCGAGGGCGTTGCTGTGGAACGCCGCGAGGTCGACCGCGGCCAGTGGCGGGTCGAGATGCGCGGTCGCGGCGTCGAAGCGGGACCTGGTCTGCGTGGCTAGCACACTGCAACGGTAAGCCGAAAACCTTGAAAGGTGAAACCTCTTCACGTACGTTCACCAACATCCGCCCCGAGGATTGCGGAGGGTTGCCTTGCCGCGACAGAGTGCCACCGGCGCCTGGACCAACTGGGCCCGCACCGCCACCGCGCGGCCGGCCCGCACCGCCCGCCCCCGGGACGTCGAGGAGATCGCCACCGCGGTGAAGGCCGCGACCAGGGACGAGCTCACGGTGCGCGCACTGGGCAGCGGCCACTCGTTCAGCGCGGTCGGTTCACCCGAAGGCGGCCTGGCCCTTGACCTGTCCGACTGGCGCGGCGTGATCGCGGCCGACCACCAGACCGGCCTGGTCACGGTCCGCTCCGGCACCCCGCTGCACCAGCTCAACCACGAGCTGGACCAGCTTGGCCTGGCCATGACCAACCTCGGCGACATCGACCGCCAGACCCTGGCAGGCGCGATCTCCACCGGCACCCACGGCACCGGCGCGACCTTCGGCGGCCTGGCCACCCAGGTCAAGGCGCTGGAGCTGGTGCTGGCCGACGGCTCACTCCTGCGCTGTTCGGCAACGGAGAACCCGGCCGAGTTCAACGCCGCGCGGGTGGGCCTCGGCGCACTGGGCGTGCTCAGCACCATCACCCTGCGGTGCGAGCCCGCCTACGCCCTCCAGGCCGCCGAGTACCCAGCGGGTCTCGACGAGACCATGGAGTGCTTCGACGAGCTCACCGAGACCAACGACCACGCCGAGTTCCACTGGTTCGTGCACACCGACCGGGTCATGGTGAAGCGGAACAACCGCCTGCCGCAGGACGCGCCCCGGCAGCCGCAGCACCCGCTCCGCCGCTTCTTCGAGTACGAGGTGCTGGAGAACGCCGCGCTGGCCGCGGTCTGCCACACCGGCCGCGCCATCCCGAGCCTGGTCCGCCCGCTGAACCGGCTGTGCGCGAAGGTCCTCGGCGAGCGCACCTACAGCGACGCCTCGCACCGGGTGTTCACCACCCCGCGCCGGGTCCGCTTCACCGAGACCGAGTACGCCATCCCGCGCGAGCACTTGCGCGAGGTGCTGGCCGAACTGCGGGCCGCCTCCGAGCGCCTCGAGCACCCGGTGAACATCCCGGTCGAGGTGCGGGTGGCCGCCCCTGACGACATCTGGCTGTCCACCGCGACCGGCCGGCCGACCGCTTACCTAGCCATCCACCAGTTCATCGGTATGCCCTACCGGCACTGGTTCGCCACTTTCGAGCAAATCGCCTATGCGGCGGGTGGCCGCCCGCACTGGGGAAAGATGCACAACCAGTCAGCGGAGACCCTCCGCGACCGCTATCCGCATTTCGCCGACTTCAAGGCCGTGCGCGCTGCCCTTGACCCGCACGGCCGCTTCCGCAACAGCTATCTGGACCGGGTACTGGGGAACTAGCTGACCGTGGTGGCCAGAATCCGGTCGTAAACCACCTCACGCAGCCACCGCACGGTGACTTCCTGCTCAACCGGGAAGTCCTGCGGCGGCCGCCCGCGCAGGGTCAGCTCCACCGCACCGGTGTCCTGCGCTGTGGCAACCGACACACCGTAGTGCCCGGCCCGCATCAGGCAGTTGGCCAGGAAGTCATCGCCCTCGGCCACCGCCGACGGCACCACAACGGCCGTGTTGGTGAACCGGGAGAACGGGACGACCGAGGTCAGCGCGGTCCGCCAGTGCCGGGACAGCGCGATCGCGCCGACCAGCCGCACCGCGGGAGCAGGCACCATGCCGGCCAGCTCAGGCCACACCCAGGTGGACACCGTGGTCCGGTCGGTGACCGGCGGACACCCCAGCGCCAACCGCTCGGCGTGCGCGTCGGTGATCAGCTCGGCGACCATCACCACCCGCCGCCCGAGCAACGTCATCGGCGGCAACATCACGCCACCCCAGCCCAGCAGTTCGGCGGCCTTGGCGGCCAGGTGCTCCGGCGGCGCTGGTAACTCAACCGGGGCGACTGATCGGGCCGGAATGACAGGCAGTCCACCCTGAACTGTCGGCTGGCCCGTGGTGCGGCTCACGATCTTCGCCTCCCTGCGGCTTCACCAGTGCGGTCACCCACACCGGCGTTCTAGGCGTTCCGAAGCTGGTTCGTTCGCTGACGCCTTAACTGATTTACCAGGTCAGCGCCCTACCGCAGGGAAGGCAAACCGCCGATTGCGACCGGCGGCCGAACCCAGTCGGTAACCGGTCGATGCACCGTCAAGCACTTCAGCCCGGCAGTGCGGCCGTTCGTGTGAGACCCACACGCTCACCGCTCACCGCACCCCAAACCCCGCCAACCGCCCCCAAAGAGGGACGAGGACAAGAGAAGGAAGGAGGAAGACAAGCGGAGAAGCCCCCACCAGGAAAGCAACCACCAGGCAGAAGCCCCACCACAGGCCAAAGAGGACGACCAGAAGAGAGGAAGGAAGCAGGAGGCAGGGGGGCGGGAGGAGAGGACAAGCCCGAGAAAGCCTTCCCAACCCCGCTGGTTCAGAGCCCACCGCACCGTAGGGGGTCCGGGGGATTCGATCCCCCGGTGAAAATACGACGAAGAAGGCCCAGGCGTAGCATGCCTGGGCCTTCTTCGAGCGTGGGCGAGGAGGGAGTTGAACCCTCACGTCCTTTCGGACACACGGACCTGAACCGTGCGCGTCTGCCATTCCGCCACTCGCCCCTTTCGGGGGCTCCCTTTTGGGGTGCGGCGAGAGCCTAGCACGGTCAGGGGACTGCATTACAACTCGCCCCCTCCCTCACCCCCAGACCCGGATACGATCGGGGTGAGCGACCGGACACGGAGCCGACACTGCAGCACCGCACGACCACGTTCGGTGCCCGGCGCTCGCTGGACTGGAACCGGATGCGGGAAGGTGGGACATGAGCCTCGTGCAGCGCTTCGAGCGCAAGCTCGAAGGCCTTGTCGGCAACACTTTCGCGCGTGTTTTCGGTGGCAACGTAGTACCCCAGGAGGTGGCTCAGGCCCTGCAAAGGGAGGCCGAACGCAAGGTCAAGGAGCTTGCCGGCGGCCGCCTTCTGGCACCCAACCACTACACCGTGACACTCGGCCCAGCCGACCACGACCGGCTAGCCGGCGACGAGCAGCGGATCACCGATCTGCTCGCCGACTGTGTCGGAGAGCATCTGACCGAGCACGGGTGGGACACATACGGTGACGTCGTAGTCTCCTTGGAGCGCTCTGAGACGCTGCACACCGGACAGTTCCACACGAGCTCGTCAGTCGACCCAGACGCATCGCCGCGCCGACGGCCGGCACCACCTCGCACCGCAGGAGACCGACCCATGAGCCAGCCACCCGGCCAGTACCCCGAGGGAGACCGCTACGCCCAGCAGCAGGGGCAGTACGGCTACGACCAGCAGCAGCAAGGCGGCTACGGCCAGCAGGGCTACGACCCGAACTACGGTCAGCAGCAGGGCGGGTACGGGCAGCAGCAGGGCTACGACCAGGGCTATGCCCAGCAGCAGCAGCCCGGTTACGAGCAGGGTTACGGCCAGCAGCAGGGCTACGGTCAGCAGGGCTATGACCAGGGTTACGCCCAGCAGCCCGGTTACGAACAGGGCTATGGCCAGCAGCAGCAACCGGGCTATGCCCAGCAGCCGGGTTACGACCAGGGCTATGCCCAGCAGCCCGGTTACGACCAGGGTTACGCCCAGCAGCAGCCGGGTTATGGCCAGCAGGGCTACGACCAGGGTTACGGCCAGCAGGGCTACCCGCAGCAGGGCGGCTACGCCGACCCCAATCAGCAGGGATACGCTCCGCCCGCTGTGCAGACCGGCCCGCGCACGCTGACCGCGACGCTACAGCTGGACGACGGCTCCAACCGGACCTATAGCCTCAAGCAGGGCAGCAACGTCATAGGCCGTGGCCAGGACGCCGATTTCCGTCTGCCGGACACCGGGGTTTCCCGCCGGCACCTGGAGATCACCTGGGACGGCCAGAACGCGATGCTGGCCGACCTGGGCTCGACCAACGGCACTACGGTCAACTCCAACCCGGCCCAGGCCTGGCAGCTCGCCGACGGCGACGCGATCAGGATCGGGCACTCGACGTTGGTGTTCCGGTCCCAGGGCTGACCAGGACGACATCGCAAGGCGGGAGCGGTCACAGCAGGTGCCAGAACTTGTGATGCAGCTGACCAGAGCAGGGTTTCTCGCCCTGCTCTGGTTGTTCGTGCTGGCTGCGCTCCGTGTCGTTCGCTCTGATCTCTACGCGGCCTCCGGGCTGCGGGTCGCCCTACCAGGTTCCCGACGGACCAGCGGGCGGCAGTTGCGGGGCAACAAGGCCGCCCGGCAACTCGTGGTGACCCACGGCGCGCTGGCGGGTACCCGCATCGCGCTGGACGGCCGCCCTATTCTCATCGGCCGTGCCGACGACTCCACCCTCGTGCTCGACGACGACTACGCGTCGACGAGGCACGCCAGACTCTCGCTTCGAGGAACGGACTGGTACGTGGAGGACCTAGGCTCCACCAACGGCAGTTATCTAGACCGGGCGAAGGTCACGGCACCCACCCGGGTCCCGCTCGGCGTTCCGATCCGTATCGGTAAGACGGTGATCGAGCTGCGCTCATGACCCTCGTCCTTCGTTATGCGGCCCGCAGCGACCGGGGCCTGGTGCGTTCCAACAACCAGGACTCCGTGTACGCCGGCCCACGACTGCTCGCACTCGCCGACGGCATGGGCGGCCATGCCGCCGGCGAGGTCGCCAGCAAGGTCGTCATCGCCGCACTAGCCCCCCTCGACGACGACGAACCCGGGGAGGACCTGCTCAGTGACCTGCGCGAGTCCATGCTCTCGGGCAACTCGGCGATCGCCGAACTGGTCGCCAGCGACCCCGACCTGGAGGGCATGGGCACCACGCTGACCGCGGTGCTCTTCGCCGGCCACCGGCTGGGCCTGGTGCACATCGGCGACTCGCGCGCCTACCTGGTGCGGGACGGCAACCTGTCCCAGATCACCCACGACGACACGTTCGTGCAGTCCCTGATCGACGAGGGCCGGATCACTCCGGACGAGGCGCTCACCCACCCGCAACGGTCGCTGCTGCTCAAGGCGCTGACCGGGCACGAGGTGGAGCCGAGCCTGGCGATCAGGGAAGCCCGCAACGGCGACCGGTACATGCTGTGCTCGGACGGGCTCTCCGGGGTGGTGTCGGCGGAGACGCTGGCCGAAGCCCTGGCCATCCCCGATCCACGCACCTGCGCCGACCGGCTGATCGAGCTGGCGCTCAAGGGCGGCGGGCCGGACAACGTGACGGTGATCGTCGCCGATGTGGTGGACGTCGACTTCGGGGAGAACGCCCCGATCGTGGGCGGCGCCGCGGGCGATGGCAGCGCCGATCCGCCACCGCCGGACTCCCCTGCCTCTCGCGCCGGCGCGCTGAACCCCGGCTGGCAGCAACAGCAGCCGCAGCGACCGGACCCGACCACGCCACCGCCGGACCCGCCACGGGGCAGGCGCTGGCTGCGCAGCATGTTGCTGGTGCTGCTGGTGCTGGTGGTGCTCGGCGCGGCCGGTTTCTTCACCAGGTACTGGGTGCTCCAGCAGTACTATGTCGGCCTGGACGACGACCGCCAGGTGGTGATCTTCCAAGGAGTGCAGGGCAGCGTGCTCGGCATCAAGCTCCAGCGGAAGGTCGAGGGCTCCTGTCCCCCGGACGTCAGCTGCGACCTGGACCCGATCCTGGTCTCGGACCTGAGCCAGTCGGGCAAGGACCTGGTCACCAACGGGATCACCGGACTGGACGGGCTTGAGGGCGCGCGCAACGCGATCCGCAGGCTGCGCACCGCCCAGGTGCTGCCGCCCTGCCCGTCGGCGCCACCGGGCACGCCCGGCGCGGGCGGTCAGCCGACCACCACCAGCAGCGCGGCGCCGACCACCGACCCGAACGTGCCCCAGACCACGGATGCGACGTCGCTGAACTCGCCGACGCCCAAGCCCGGGGTGGACTGCCGGACGGTGCGTTGATGGCTGAGTCGGCCGCGACGACCACCGGACCGCTGCCCGGGGGGCCGCCAGCTCAGCCGCCACCGACACCGACCAGGCGCGGCACCGAGTTGATGTTGCTCGCCTTCGCCGCGCTGCTGGTCACCGGCGCGCTGGTGCTGGTGGAGATCAACCAGGAGCAGGAGCTGACCAACGCCCTGTTCTACTACGGCGCGGCCTACCTCGGCCTGTTCGGGGTGGCGCACGTGGCGGTGCGGATCTGGGCGCCCTACGCCGATCCGCTGATCCTGCCGTGCGTGGCGCTGCTCAACGGGCTCGGCCTGGTCATGATCCACCGGATCGACCTGGCCGAAGCCGAGCGGGCCGAGCTGCTGGGCAAGGTGTTCACCGCGGACGTGCCCAAGCAGATCATGTGGACCACGATCGCGCTGGCGCTCTTCGTCGCGGTGCTGGTGCTGATCAAGGACCACCGCACGCTGTCCAAGTACGGCTACACCGCGGGCCTGGTCGGCCTGGTCGCGCTGGCGCTGCCGGGCATCCTGCCGAACATCATCGCGCCGGAGATCAACGGCGCGAAGATCTGGCTGCGCATACCCGGCGTGTTCTCCATCCAGCCCGGTGAGTTCGCCAAGATCCTGCTGATGGTGTTCTTCGCCGCGTTCCTGGTCTCCAAGCGGGACCTGTTCATGGCGGCAGGCCGCAAGGTGCTCGGCATGGAGCTGCCCCGCGCCCGCGACCTGATGCCGATGCTGTTCGCCTGGTTCGCCTCGCTCGGCGTGCTGGTGCTGGAGAAGGACCTCGGCACCTCGCTGCTGTTCTTCGGCATCGTGCTGGTGATGCTCTACGTGGCCACCGAGCGGGTCGCCTGGCTGGTGCTGGGCATGACCTTCTTCATCGGCGGCTGCCTGATCGCCTACCAGATCTTCGACCACGTCCAGGTCCGGGTGACCACCTGGCTGGACCCGTTCGCGGACTTCTTCAACAAGGGCCGCCAGCTCGGCCAGGCGCTGTTCGGGCTGGGCACCGGCGGTATCGGCGGCACCGGTCTTGGCGCCGGACGGCCGGAGCTGGTGCCGCTGGCCAAGAGCGACTTCATCGTCGCCGCGATCGGCGAGGAGCTCGGCTTCGTCGGCCTGGCCGCCCTGCTGATGCTCTACACGCTGCTGGTGATGCGCGGCATGCGCAGCGCGCTGGCGGTGCGCGACACCTTCGGCAAGCTGCTGGCCGGCGGCCTGTCCTTCGCGGTCGGACTGCAGGTGTTCATCGTGGTCGGCGGCGTCACCAAGCTGATCCCGCTGACCGGTCTGACCGCACCCTTCCTGTCCCTTGGCGGATCGTCACTGGTGGCCAACTACGCGCTGGTCGCGCTGCTGCTGCGGATTTCCGACGGCGCGCGCAGACCCGCTGTGCAGAGCAAACCGGTGGTGCCGCAGGCGCCGATTGCGGAGGCGCACACCGTGCTCGTGGAGCGGCCCTCATGAACGCACCACTGCGCCGGGTGGCGCTCGCCGTCATGGTGATGGTCCTGCTGTTGCTGGCCAACGGCACCTACATCCAGGTGATCAAGGCCGACACCTACCGCAGGGACCCGCGCAACAGCAGGGTGCTGCTGGAGGAGTACTCCCGGCAGCGCGGCCAGATCAGCGCGGCGGGCGGTCAGCTGATGGCCACCGTGGAGACCACCAACGGGCGGCTGAAGTACCTGCGCAAGTACACCGAGGGACCGCTGTACGCACCGGTCACCGGCTACTACTCCTCCAGCTACGGCGCAACCGGGCTGGAGAAGGCGCAGGACACGGTGCTCAACGGCGAGGACCCGCTGCTGTTCGGCCGCAGGCTCTCCGACCTGATCACCGGCCGGGACCCGCGCGGCGGCAGCGTGCAGACCTCGATCGTGCCCAAGGTCCAGCAGTACGCCTACAAGGCGATGACGGACAAGAAGTTCACCGGCGCCGTGGTGGCGCTGGACCCGAAGACCGGCCGGATCCTGGCCATGGTCTCCACCCCGTCCTTCGACCCGAACCAGCTCTCCGCGCACGACACCGAGGCGCAGCAGAAGGCCTGGGGCGAGCTGAACAAGGACCCGAAGAAGCCCGCGCTGAACCGGGCCGTGGCCGAGACCTACCCGCCCGGCTCGACCTTCAAGCTGGTCACCACCGCGGCCGCGCTGGAGAACGGGTTCACCAAGGACAGCCCGCTGACCGCGGCGCCCACCATCACCCTGCCCGGCACCACGAACCAGCTGGAGAACTTCAACGGCAACCGCTGCGGCGGCGGGGAGACCGCGCCGCTGATCGAGGCGCTGGCCCGCTCCTGCAACACCGCGTTCGTGGACCTGGCGATCCAGCTGGGCGAGACCAAGCTGCGCCAGCAGGCGGAGAAGTTCGGCATCGGCGAGCAAGGGCAGAAGGTGCCGATCAACGTGGCCGCCTCCTCCCTCGGCGACATCCCGGACAAGGCGGCGCTCGGCCAGAGCGGCATCGGCCAGCGCGACGTCCGGCTGACCCCGTTGCAGGACGCGGTGGTCACCGCCACCGTGGCCAACGGCGGGGTGCGGATGGAACCGCAGCTGGTGAGCCAGATCCTGCGCGATGTCACCGTGCTGCAGGAGAACGACCCGGTGCGCGCAGGCACCGCGATGTCCGCGGCGACCGCGGCCACGCTCAAGGAAATGATGATCAAGTCGGAGCAGAACACCGCCGGCGGCGGGAAGATCTCCGGCGTCACCATCGCCTCCAAGACCGGCACCGCCGAGCACGGCAAGAACCCCAAGGAGAACAACCCGCACGCCTGGTACACCGCGTTCGCGCCCGCCGAGGACCCGAAGATCGCGGTCGCGGTGATCGTGGAGAGCGGCGGCGACCGGGGCCTGGACGCCACTGGCGGCACCGTGGCCGCGCCGATCGGGCGGGGCGTCATCGGCGCCTTCCTTGGAGGTGGCTGAGCATGCTCACCTCCGGCCAGCTGCTCGCCGACCGCTACCGCCTGGCCAGGCGGATCGCGGTGGGCGGCATGGGCGAGGTGTGGGAGGCCGCCGACACCCGGCTGGACCGGCGGGTGGCGATCAAGGTGCTCAAGCCGGAGCTGACCGGGGACGCGGAGTTCCTGCACCGGTTCCGCACCGAGGCCAGGATGACCGCCTCGCTGAACCACCCGAACATCGCCGCGGTGCACGACTACGGCGAGACGGCCGCGGTGCCCGATGGCCCACAGGACACCGCTTACCTGGTTATGGAGCTGGTCGAGGGCGAACCGCTGGCCGCGATCATCGCCGGGCAGGGCCGGATCAACGCCGACCGCACCATGGACGTGCTGGAGCAGGCGGGGCACGCGTTGCAGGCCGCGCACGAGCGCGGGCTGGTGCACCGGGACGTCAAGCCCGGCAACATCCTGGTCACCCCGCACGGCAAGGTGAAGCTCACCGACTTCGGCATCGCCAAGGCCGCGCACGCCGCGCCGGTCACCCGCTCCGGCATGGTGATGGGCACCGCGCACTACATCGCGCCGGAACAGGCGCTGGGCGCGGAGGCGGAACCGGCCAGCGACGTGTACTCGCTGGCCGTGGTGGGTTACGAGTGCCTGGCCGGGCACCGGCCGTTCCTGTCGGACAACTCGGTCACCGTGGCCATGATGCACATCAGGGACCTGGCCCCGCCGCTGCCGCCGGACGTGCCGCCCGGCCCGCGCGCGCTGATCGAGGCGACCCTGATCAAGGACCCGAGGCAGCGGTACCGCAGCGGCGGCGAGTTCGCGGTCGCGGTGGCCGCGGTGCGGTCCGGCCGCCCGCTGCCGATGCCCTCCGGCCTGGCCATGGCACCGCCGCCGGTCGGCCCGCTGCCGATGGGTCCTGGCGGGCCCATCACGCCGATGTCCTCACCGGGAATTCCCGCGCTGGGCCACGGGACCGGGCAGTTCGCCCCGCCCGTGCTGGGGCGCCACCCGGTGAATGTGCGCCCGCGTCGAACCGCACTGTGGCTGGTGGTCGTCATATTCGTCGTGGCGGCACTTGTTTTGGGAGCATGGGGACTCAGCGTGCTCATGCGCGCCGACGACGGTGACCGGACCGGTGGCACGCAGAAGACCACCCCGGCGTCGACGGTGCGCGTGGATCCGATGGAGTACGTGGGGCGGGCGGCTTCGGAGGCGGCCGACCGGCTCATGAAATCCGGCCTGCACACCGATGTGCAGACGCAGGATGGCCACCGGCCAGCCGACCTGGCGCGGTGCGCGGTCACCGAGGTGACCCCGGCCGGGGAGCTGTCCGCGGGGTCGAGCGTGACCCTGCGCTGCGCGCCGCACGAGGACGGTTGACGTGCGGACACGGCAGCTGAGAGACATGAACAGACCACCGTCGACGAGGAGCGGGACAAGGCACCGATGAGCACTCCGCGACTGCTCTCCAACCGCTACGAGCTGGGCGAGACGCTCGGCTATGGCGGTATGTCCGAGGTCCACAAGGGCCGGGACGTTCGTCTGGGTCGCGACGTGGCGGTCAAGGTGCTGCGCGCCGATCTCGCCCGCGACCCGCAGTTCCAGCTGCGCTTCCGCCGGGAAGCGCAGAACGCCGCCTCCCTGAACCATC
Organism: Crossiella sp. NPDC003009; assembly: GCF_053591555.1. NCBI lineage: Bacteria > Bacillati > Actinomycetota > Actinomycetes > Pseudonocardiales > Pseudonocardiaceae > Crossiella > Crossiella sp. NPDC003009. The sequence goes on from NZ_JBSFUA010000034.1 coordinate 67,404, forward strand.
CCGCGATCGTCGCCGTGTACGACACCGGCGAGACGCAGACCGAGTACGGCCCGCTGCCGTACATCGTGATGGAGTTCGTCGACGGCAAGACCCTGCGCGACATCGTCAAGACCGAGGGCCCGCTGCCCGCCCGGCGCGCCATGGAGGTCATGGCCGACGTCTGCGCGGCGCTGGACTTCAGCCACCGGCACGGCATCGTGCACCGGGACGTGAAGCCGGCCAACGTGATGATCACCAAGTCCGGCGCCGTGAAGGTGATGGACTTCGGCATCGCCCGCGCCGTGCACGACGGCCAGGCCGCGGTCACCCAGACCGCCGCGGTGATAGGAACCGCCCAGTACCTCTCGCCGGAGCAGGCCCGCGGCGAGGCGGTGGACGCGCGCAGCGACGTCTACGCCACCGGCTGTGTGCTCTTCGAGCTGATGACCGGCGAGCCGCCGTTCACCGGTGACTCCCCGGTCGCCGTGGCCTACCAGCACGTGCGCGAGGACCCGAAGTCGCCGTCGCAGGTCAACCCGCAGGTGCCCGCGGTGCTGGACGCCATCGTGCTCAAGGCGATGAGCAAGAACCCGGCCAACCGCTACCAGTCCGCCGGCGAGATGCGCGGCGACCTGGTGCGGGTGCTCTCCGGGCAGCGGCCGCTGGCGCCGATGGTGATGTCGGAGGACGAGCGCACCCAGATCGTCGGTTCCGGCGGCGCCACCCAGGTGATGCAGGGCAAGCACCGGCCCGAGGCGCTGTCCGACGACGATGACGAGGAGGAGGAGGAGCGCAAGGCCAAGCGGCGGCGCACCGCGTTCATCGCGGTCGCGGTCGCGCTCGGTGTCGCGCTGCTGATCCTGCTCGCCTTCCTGCTGGGCAACCTCTTCGGCACCAACTCCAACGGGACCAGCGACACGCTGAGCATCCCGAGGGTGGTCGGCAAGACCGCCGAGGTGGCCAGGCAGGACATCGCCAACGCCGGGTTCAGCAAGGTGCCCAGCGCCAAGCGGGTTGCCTCCACGCCGGACCAGCTGGACAAGGTGATCTCGGTGTCGCCCGGCGAGGGCCAGCAGGCCGCGAAGGACGCGGAGATCACGCTGACCATCGGCGCGGGCCCGGAGGAGGTCACCGTCCCCGACCTCAAGGGCAAGACCGCCGACGAGGCCGAGCGGTTGCTCACCCAGGCCGGGCTCAAGCTCAGCGCGAACAAGAACGAGGAACCGGTCGACGACAACAAGCAGGTCGGCAAGGTCCAGTCGCAGAACCCCTCGGCCAACACCAAGGCGGCCAAGGACTCGCTGGTCACCATCACGGTCGGCAGGGCGCAGGACAAGGTCACCGTGCTCAACGTGATCGGCCAGTCGGTGAACGCCGCGCGCAACAACCTGGAGAGCCTCGGCCTGAAGGTGGAGACCAAGGAGACCAGCTCGGCCAAGCCGAAGGACGAGGTGATCGCGCAGACCCCGAGCGGCGGCAGCTCGGTTCGGCCCGGCACCACGGTGACGCTGACCATCTCCAAGAACGACCAGTTCACCATGCCCAACATCGAGGGCATGACCGAGACCGAGGCCCGCTCGAAGCTGCAGGAGTTCGGCTGGACCGGCAGCTTCAGCAAGGCCGAGGTGAGCGGCAGCCTCAGCGAGTTCGGCAAGATCACCGACTCCAAGCCGGTGGCAGGCGACGGGGTGACCAAGACCCAGACGATCCAGATCCAGGTGGTCACCCGGATCGGCGGCGGTGGCACCCCGCCGACCAGCACCACACCCAAGACCGGCGGCTGAGCGGTACCAGCGACAAGGCCCGGCTCCCCTTCGCGGGAGCCGGGCCTTCTTGCGTCAGCTGGGGTTCAGCGGGCCGCGGCGGCCAGCTCGCGCATGCCCTTCTCCAGGGCGGCGACGGTGGGCTCCGGCACCGGGTGCCCGGCGATGGCCAGCCAGTTGGCCAGCATCCGGTGGCCGCCGTCGGTGAGCACCGACTCGGGGTGGAACTGCACGCCGTGGATGGGCAGCTCACGGTGCCGCATGGCCATCACCACGCCGGACTCGGTGCGCCCGGTGACCTCGAACTCGGCAGGCACGGTCTCGGCCAGCACGGTCAGCGAGTGGTAGCGGGTCGCGGTGAACGGGTCGGGCAGCCCGGCGAGCACGCCGGTGCCGTTGTGGTGCACCTGGCTGGTCTTGCCGTGCAGCAGCTCCGGCGCCCGGTCCACGGTCGCGCCCCAGGCCACGCCCATGGCCTGGTGGCCGAGGCACACGCCGAGCGCGGGCTTGGCCAGCTCGGCGCAGCGCCGGATGACCTCGATGGTGCGACCGGCCCGCTCAGGGGTGCCCGGTCCTGGACTGAGCAGCACGCCGTCCACCGAGTCCACCTCGGCCAGCTCGACCGAGTCGTTGCGTCGCACGACGCACTCGGCCCCCAGCTGGGCCAGGTACTGGACCAGGTTGTAGACGAAGCTGTCGTAGTTGTCGACGACGAGTACCCGCACCAGGCCAGCTTACGGCGCGTGTCGAGGGCGAATCACTGACCGGTGGTGACCTGGTTGAACGGCAGCATCGGCTCGATCCACGGGAACACCACGAACAGCAGCAGTGCGGCCACGCCCAGGATCAGGACCGCCGCCAGCAGCATCCGCAGCGGCAGCGGCCCTGGCAGGTGCCGCCAGATCCAGCTGTACACGAGCCAACCGTACCTTTCAGCCGGTCTGGAACTCGGCTGGCACGGCCTTGGGATCCTTCGGGTCCTTCGGCTGGGTGCGGACCAGGACGCCGTGCACGATGAGCCGCTGCCGCGCGGAGAACCGGGGGTGGCAGGTGGTGAGCGTGATCAGCTTGGCCTGCTTGTCCTTGGGCACGGCGTTGTTCGCCCGCCACGGCACCGGCGCGATGACCTCGCCCTGCTCCGGCCGCACGATCTCCTGGCCGACGGTCTTGGCGTACGGGTCGTCCTTGCCGCCCTTGCCCTGCGGCGCGACCCCCTTGCACTTGCCGTCCGCGCCCTTGCCCTTGGCCCAGTCCTTGACCTCGTCGGTCTTGGGCAGCATCCGGTAGACGAACCAGTCGGTCTGGGTCTCCACCAGGATCGCGTCGCAGGACTCCAGCAGGTCGATGTCGTTGAACGGCGCGCCCTTGCCCACCCGGTGCCCGGCGACCGCGAAGTTGCCCGGCTGCCCTGGGTAGGCGGTGCCCTTGTAGTGACCGGGCCCGACCTCGAGGATCTGGTCGGTGGTGCCTTCCAGCACGGTGTAGACGTAGTCCGGCCCGAACGCCGGGATGTAGACCTTGGCGAAGCCCTCGCCGTCGCCGACCTCGAACTGGTTGGTCCGCTGCGGCTCGTTGTTGTTGACCACGCTGGGGTTCTTCCACCGGTCGTCCATCGCGGAGGTCGCGTTGGCCTGCTTGCCCGCGGAGAGCCAGTCGGTCACGTAGACCTCGTAGACCACGAACAGCAGCACCACCAGCCCCGCGGTGATCAGCAACTCACCGAAGGTCCGCACCACCACCCGCCCGGTCTCCCGCCGCGGCTCCGGCACCTCGACCGCCCCGGCCGGGGTCTCCGGTTCGGGCTCGGGTTCCGGCTCGTCGAGGTCCTGGTACTGGTCGTAGTCGTCGATCCGCGGAATGAGCTCGGTCTCCTGCTCGTCCAGCCGCGGCCGCGCGGGAATGCGCGGAATCGGCACGGTGAGCTCCTCCGGCGCCAGCGGCGGCACGTCGGACCGGATCGGCGGGATGAGCTGCGTCTGCTCGGTGGCCGAGGGCGGCGGACCCGGCGGCACGGGCGGACGCTGGCCACGAGGGGGCATCGGCGGCCGGGGCGGCTCGACCGGGGCTTCACCGGCGGCCCACTGCTCCCGCGGCGGCTCAGCACGGCGCGGCGGCTCGGCCGGCGCACGCGGATCGCCGGGCGGCGGAGCGAACGGCGGCTCGCCCTGGACGCGGGGGTCACGGGGCGGCTCTGGCTCGAACGGCGGCCGGGCATCACGGGGCTGCGGGTCGTACGGACCCTCGCCGTGGGCCCGGGGCGGACGCGGGTCGAACGGCGGCTCGCCCGGCACGTGCGGCGGGCGGATGTCGTGGTGCGGCTGCCCCTGGGGGCGCGCGCCATGCGGGAAGTCCGCGCGCGGCGGCTCCGGCCGGGGCGGCGGGGCCTCCTCCGGCGGGGTCCACACCTGGGGCGGTTCCCCGCGGCGGGGCGCCGGCCTCGGCGGGGCGGGGCGCTGCTCGGCGCCGGGCTCGGACCACCACTGCTCCTGCGGCGGCGGGGGCTGCTGCGCCCTGGCCTGCCGCTGGTGGATCTCCTGGGTGGCCTCGGTGCCGTCCTCCGGCTGCGGAGTGCGGGGGTCGGTCATCGGGGCACCTCCTGTGCCTTGTCCAGTCGTAACGCACCGCCGTAGCCCGGCACGCGCACCACGTCGGGCCGCTGGACCCGGTAGCCGAGTCCGTAGCTCTGGGCGTACTGCCGGAAGATTCGCACGCCGTCCGCGGCGTCCAAAGCGGAGTTCAGCTTGTCTGGGTCGCCGATGGCGCTGATCACATACGGCGGGGAGTAGGTGCGGCCGTGCAGCAGCAGGGTGTTGCCGATGCAGCGGACCGCCGAGGTGCTGACCAGTCGCTGGTCCGCCACCGCCACCGCCTCCGCGCCACCGGCCCACAGCGCGTTGAGCAGGCTCTGCAGGTCCTTCTGGTGCACCACGAGCGCGTCCACCGGGACATCGGCGGGATACCGGCCGTCCGGGCCCCTTGGCGCGTCGCTGATGGTCACCACCAGGCCGGGGCCGCGCAGCGGGTTCAGGCCTGCCGGGTTCGCCAGGCTCGCCGCGGTGCCGCGGACCTTCTCCACCCGCTGGTCGGAACCTGCCGCGCCGCGTTCCAGGGCCTCCAGGTCGGTGCGCAGGCGGCCGAGGGCGGCTTCGGCCTCGTGCACCCGGCCCTCGGCGTCGCGGACCAGGCCGTGCAGCTCGGTGTTGCGGCCGCCGCGCAGGTCGTGGCCATCGGCCACGTTGTGGCTGACCGCGAAGATCAGGCCCGCGACCAGGCACATCACCGGCGCGGCCACCCGCCAGCCGTTGAGCCTCCGCACGCCTGACATCCTCTCCTACGCCAAAGGTGGGGTAAGCAGGGGCAAGTTGCCTCTCCTCTGCTCTCTTCGGCTACGTTAACGTGTTCGTCGGGCCGGAGTTTCGTTTTCGCTGTGCCGAACGCGCTCCGCGAACAGACACAGCCATCGGATCCAACGTCAGGCGAGGACAGAATGCCGAAGTCCAAGGTCCGCAAGAAGGACGTCTACACGCCGCCGCCGGACCGGCGCACGCCGGTCAAGCTGAAGGCCAAGGGGCCCTCACACCCGATCTACATCACGGTGATGCTGCTGGTGATGCTGCTCGGGCTGGCCTGGCTGGTCGTGTACTACCTCGCGGGCCAGGACATCCAGTTCATGGCCGACCTCGGCTCGTGGAACTTCGCGGTCGGTTTCGCACTGATGATCACTGGTCTGCTGATGACCATGCGCTGGCGCTGACCAGCGCAAACACGGTACGTATCGCGGCCCGGGCGAACCACACGTCCGGGCCGTGCCGTGTTCACCCCCCGTTTGGCGGAGGGTCACTGAACCACACGGATGTAAGTCATCCCCAGTGGGGACAACTCCTGTGGATAACTTTTTCCACAGGCACCCCATAGCCGGTCCCCGGCCCCAGGGGCACACAACATGATGTGGTTGTACCGCTGGGCGCAACGGGGCAGACGGAACGCCCTCAACCGGGCAAGCTGGACGGGTGAACGAGCAGATGCCCTGGTCAACGGGCCAGAGTCGGCAAATTGCCTGGTCAGCGAACCCCGCTTTGGTAGCCGTCGGCTGGACCTTCGCCGCGCTCGCCGCGGTCTGGCTGACCATCACCACCGATCCGGCAGGCCGGGTGATCGCCGCGATCACCGCCCTGGTCCTGGGCTTCGCCGCGCTGTTCGGCACCGTCGCCCGGCCGAGGCTGGTCGCCAGCCCGATGGGGTTGACCCTGCGTGGCCTGTTCCGGACCCAGCAGTGGCCGTGGGCCGAGGTCGGCACCAGGCTCGTGCACACCCAGCGGCTGGGCCGCAGGGTCGCGGTGCTGGAGATCGAGACCACCCAGGGCGAGGCGGAGCGCCTGTTCGTGCTCGGCAGGCTCGACCTGGGCGCGGACCCCGAGGACGTGGCCGCGCAGCTCACCGAACTGCGCGGCCCCGCCTGACTAGTTCTGCTCGGCCGGCACGCAGGTGGTGCGCGCGCCGGGCGGGCTGCACTCGAACCTGGGCAGCTCGTAGTACTGGAAGATCGCCAGCCCGGCCAGGGCCAGCGTGATCGCCACCACGTTGATGGTCTGCCACAGCTTCCTGGTCGCCACCGGCACGTAGATCAGCCCGGCCGCGATCAGCGCGCCGGTGACCAGGCCGCCACCGTGGCCGACCCAGGACACGTTGCCGATGAACAGGCCGAACACCACGTTCAGCCCGAACACCATGGCCAGCGGCTGCAGGTTCTGCCGCCGCCGGATGAACACGATCACCACCGCGCCGAGCAGGCCGAAGATCGCGCCGGAGGCGCCGACCGCGCTGTCGGAGAACAGGAAGATCGCTACCGAGGCGCCGATCCCGGACAGCAGGTAGAGCACCGCGAACCGGATCCGCCCGAACAGCGGCTCCAGCTCCTGGCCGAGCATCCACAGCGAGAACATGTTGACCGCGAGGTGCCACGGCGCCACGTGCAGGAACTCACTGGTCAGCAGCCGCCACCACTGGTCCCCGGCGACCGCGACCTGCCACATCGAGCCGTTGTCGTAGACCCAGGACTCCCGCAGGTCGTTCACCCCGCCGGCCTGCACCGCGGTGAGCACGAAGAGCGCGACGTTCAGCACGATCAGCACCGGGGTCACGATCGGGCGAATCTGCTCGTCCTCGTTGCCGACCAGGTTGGTGCCCCGGCGCTGGGTCCGCTTGCCCTCGGCCACGCAGTCCACGCACTGCTTGCCGACCGGCGCGTCGCTGAGGCACTCGTAGCAGTAGGGCTTGCCGCAGCGGGTGCAGCTGAGCCCGGTCTCCTTGTCCTGGTGCCGCGTGCACCTGGGCAGCGTGTGCGGAGGGGTCATCGCCGCCGGCTCAGCGCTCGACCGAGACCGTCACGCGCTCGATGACGACCTCCTTGATCGGCCGGTCCATCCGGTCGGTCTCGGCCTGCCCGATGGTGTCCACCACGGCGCGGGAGGCCTGGTCGGCGACCTCGCCGAAGATGGTGTGCTTCATGTTCAGGTGCGGGGTCGGGCCCATGGTGATGAAGAACTGGGAGCCGTTGGTGCCGGGACCGGCGTTGGCCATGGCCAGCAGGTACGGCCGGTCGAAGCGCAGCTCGGAGTTGAACTCGTCGGCGAAGGTGTAGCCAGGGCCGCCGCGGCCGGTGCCGGTCGGGTCGCCGCCCTGGATCATGAACCCGGCGATGACCCGGTGGAACACCGAACCGTCGTAGAACGGGCCGGAGCGTTCCCCGGCGGCGTTCTCGGTGGTGTAAGGCTTGCTGCCCTCGGCAAGCCCGACGAAGTTCTTCACCGTCTTGGGCGCGTAGTCCGGGAACAGCTTGATCCTGACCTCGCCTTCTGAGGTGTGCAGGGTCGCGGTCACGGTCGCCCCAACGAGCGATTCAGTGCTGTCAGCCACCGACCCATGGTGCCATCCACGGCGAGATCGTGTGAGAAGGGGCAGGATGGGGTAACGCGTTGACGAGGCCGTCGTCACGCTCGGGAGGCAGGCATGGACGAGGTAAGGACCCTGGCCAGAGCCGGAGAGCAAGTCGGGCGCGCGTTGGGCACCGGCATCCACGTGGTGCGCAAGCGAGCCGAGCAGGCAAGCGCGGAAGGGCTCAAGGCCACCAAGCGGGCGAGCCGGCGCGCGGAGAAGAAGCTGGCCAAGCGCGGGCTCACGCCACAGCAGCTGGCGCACAGCGTCGCCGGCACGGCCGAGGAGTTCAGCCAGGAGCTCGGCAAGCGTGGCCGCAAGGCGCGCAAGGAACTGGCCAAGGCGACCAAGCAGGCGCAGAAGGACCTCGGCCGTCGTGGCCGCAAGGCCAAGAAGCGCCTGGCCGCCCGGCTGGACCCGAAGCCGAAGCGCCGCAAGTGGCCGTTCGCGGTGCTGCTGCTCGGCGCCGCGGGTGCGGTGGCCGCGGTGGTGCTCGCCCGGCGACCGCAGGAGGTCAAGCCGGTGGTCGAGGACGAGGAGCGCGACCGCGAGGAGCGCCCGGCGGGCAGCCCCTCCGACAACGGGCACCGCCCGGAGACCGCGCGCCAGAAGTGAGCCGGACGCGAAGAGGGGCCGGGTTCGCCCGGCCCCTCTCGCCGTTCACAGCTTCAGGTTGCCCGCCGCCACGGTGGCGATCCGCTTGGCCGCGATGGTGCGGTCCTGGTTCGTGGTGACCACGATCGCGTACTCGCCCTTGGCCACCGCGAACACCGCGCCGCTGTCGGTCTTCTTCGACCCGCCCTTCCAGCCACCGGGCAGGTCGGCAGGCGAGGACCCGGCGACCGGAGCCTGGGCGTCCACCACCGCCTTGGCCCCCTCGGCGGATCCGCTGTAGATCCACACCATGGCCTGCACCGACTTGTTGTCGGCGCGGTAGAAGAAGCAGGCCGGGTTCGGTTTTCCTTCGGAGATCCGGACCTTGCCCACGCCTTGCCCGTTGGCCGCCCGCACCTCCTCCTTGTCCAGGTAGGGACAGGGACCGTCGGTGGCGGGCACCGGCACCGCAGGCGGCTGGGCGGGCCCGGCCGAGGTGGTCTCCTGAGCAGGCGGCACCGAGGTCTGGGGCGGAGCCGAATCCTGCGGAGCGCCCCCACAAGCGGAGAGCGCCAAGAGCGCGGGCAGCACGAGCAGCAGTGGTCGTCTCATAACGCGGCCCACCCTAGAGCCCTCCGCGTCACCGCGTCAGCGCTTGAAGTCGATGATCACCAGGTGTCCCTGGTGCCGGACCGAGTAGGCCGCGTCCCGAGCCAGCCCCACCGAGACCTCCATGCTGCCGCCATGCCCAGGATCGTTCACCACAACCCCACGCACCAACGGCAGTGAGTGGTTGACCACTCTCTCCCCGATCACCTCGACATAGGGCTCAGCCCCAGCAGGCGAGGGCAGGGCCAGCTTGAGGAACCGCTTCCCCCACAGCTCGGTCACCCGAAGATCGCTCTGCCCCCAGTAAGGCCGCTCCCCGTCCAACTGCTGGAACAGCACAGACCCAGGAGCCTTGGCCCCCACGAACTCAAATACCACCCGGTCATACCCGTCGTGGCTACCAGCCCGGAACTTCACCTGCGGCGGCCCCACCACCGCAGCCGAAGCCGCCGGAGCCATCACCCCCACCACCGCGAACAACGAGACAACAACGACCGCCAACCGGCGGAAAACAGACATCGCTAAACACACCCCTGCGAAGATCGTCGATCCCTGACGACTCCCAGACGCAAAACCAACCCACCAGGTTGCCAAGCAAACGGTGGAACACAAACAAGGAAGGAATAGGCGCCCCAGAGCGACCGCCCCAGCGACTCCCCAGAGGCGAACCCAAACCCTAAGACGCAAAGAAGGCGACACCAAGAGTTCGGTGCCGCCTACCACGCGAGCGGGGGTCCGGGGGCAGAGCCCTCCGGACGGGGTCTGGGGGCCGTGCCCCCAGTGTGCTTACGAGACGATCCAGCGAGCGCTCTCCGCGAGCAGGGAGCCCCCATCGTCGAGTGGAGACGAGGGGAATCGAACCCCTAACCCCTGCCTTGCAAAGGCAGTGCTCTGCCAATTGAGCTACGTCCCCGTAGGACAACTGGCGAGGCCGCCGGTACCTGGACGGCCACGCCTTGCCCTTCGGTTCGACTCAGCCCTCGGTCGGAGCAGTGGCCTCACGCCACAGGTCCGCCTCGGCCTTCGCCGAACGGTTGCGCTTGACAAAGAAGAGCACGACGCCGGCAACAGCGGCAAGTGCCAGGAGCTTCTTCACGTACGTTCGCCTCCCAAAGCGGCACGCGGTTGGTGCCCGATACGGGTGCCCCCCCAAGGAGCAGTGGGCCTGGGAGGACTTGAACCTCCGACCTCTTCATTATCAGTGAAGCGCTCTAACCACCTGAGCTACAGGCCCGTGAACCGAGGTGAACATTACCGGACGGGGTGCCCTCCGCCCAAATCGGGGGGCACCCCATCCGGCAGTTCTACTCGCGCTCGGAGAGGGTGACCTCAACGCCGCCTGCCAGGTCGGCCGAGACGTTGTAGACGAACGCGCTGACCGTGGCCAGCGCGGTGAACAGCACGATGTTGACGACGCCCACGACAGCGGCGACGCCGAACACCCTGCCCGCGCTGATCAGCGGCTCAGCGCCGCCGTCCGCGTTGGTCACCAGGTCCTTGTAGGTGTTGTTCAGCGAGTCCCAGACACCCATGCCCTGGAGCACGCCGTACAGCACACCGACCGCGACCAGCCACACGAAGAAAAGCGCGACCGACAGCACCAGCGCGAGCTTCAGCACCGACCACGGATCGACCCGCTTGACCTGCAGGGCGGCCCGGCGCGGGCCCCTGCCGGTGCGGCGGGCGCTGGGTGCGGCCACCGCGGGGCGCGGCGTGGTCGCCGCTGCGGAGAAGTTGACCGTCTCCCGGCCCAGCGCGCCCAGCCCGTTGTCCGGCTGGGGCGCGGCCGCCGCGGTCCCGAACACCGTGGGTGCGTCGAGATCGGGCTGCGGCGGCGGGGAGTGCTCGACCGGAGCCGCAGGCCGGAACGCGGCCGTCGGCTGGTCGATCGAGCTCTCCCGCTGCGGTTCGGGAGCAGGCGGTGCGCTCTGCTGGTTGGCGACGGTCACCCGTTGCCACGGCGGCGGGGCGGCCGATGCCTGCGCGAACTCCTCGGCCGGCGGCGCCGCGGGCGCGGGCTCGCCGGATTGCCCCGCCGCCACGGCACCGTCCGGTTTCTCGGTGATCACGGTGGCCTCGTCAGCAGGCTTGTCAGCCTGCTGAGCGGGGTTGTCCGGTTGGTTCGGTGAAGTCATCAGCAGTCCTAACCGACGGTGGTGTCCGTCGAAGAGACGCGTTCAGGCGACTATTCGTTGCTCTGCTCGGTGTCGTTCTCGTCGGGCGAGCCGTTTTCTGCCTCGGCGCCGTCCTCCGGCACCGAGCCGTCCACCGGCTCGAGATCATTCTCCGGCTCAGCCTCCTGCTCGGCACTCCGGGCCACCGCCAGCAGCGTTGTCCCCTCACCGAGGTTCATCAGCCGAACACCCTTGGTCTGCCTACCCGCTTTACGGATCTCAGCAGCAGTGGTCCGGATCACACCACCCGTTGAGGTGATGGCGAAGATCTCGTCTTCCAGCTCTACCACCAACGCGCCGACAAGTCGCCCGCGTCGCGAGTCGTGCTGGATGGTCAGCACGCCCTTGCCGCCGCGGCCCTGCACCGGGTAGTCCTCGATCGGGGTCCGCTTGGCGTAGCCGCCGTCGGTGGCGACCAGCACGAACCGGTCCTCCTCGACCACGGCCATGGCCAGCAGCTCGTCGCCGGAGTTGAACCGCATGCCCAGCACGCCGGAGGTGGCCCGGCCCATCGGCCGCAGCGCCTCGTCGGTGGCGTGGAACCGGATGGACTGACCACCGGCGGAGACCAACAGCAGGTCCTGCTCGGCCGAGCACAGCACCGCGCCGACCAGCTCGTCGTCCTCGCGCAGGTTGATGCCGATCAGGCCACCGCTGCGGTTGGAGTCGAAGTCGACCAGGCGGCTCTTCTTGACCAGGCCGTTCTTGGTCGCCAGCACCAGGTACGGCGCGACCTGGTAGTCCTTGATCTGGATGGCCTGGGCGATGTGCTCGTCCGGCTGGAAGGCCAGCAGGTTGGCCACGTGCTGCCCGCGCGCGTTGCGGTTGGCCTCTGGCAGCTCGAAGGCCTTGGCCCGGTAGACCCGGCCCTGGTTGGTGAAGAACAGGATCCAGTCGTGGGTGGAGCACACGAAGAAGTGCGCCACGATGTCGTCCTGCTTGAGCGCCGCGCCCTGCACGCCCTTGCCGCCGCGCTTCTGCGCCCGGTACAGGTCGGTCTTGGTGCGCTTGGCGTAGCCGGTGCGGGTGATCGTGACCACCACGTCCTCGACCGCGATCAGGTCCTCCAGGGACATGTCGCCGTCGAACGGGATGATCCGGGTGCGCCGGTCGTCGCCGTACTTCTCCACGATGGCCATCAGCTCGTCGCGGATGATCTGCCGCTGCCGCTCGGGCTTGGCCAGGATGTCCTCGAGGTCGGCGATGGTGACCTCGATCTCGGCCAGCTCGTCGACGATCTTCTGCCGCTCCAGGGCGGCCAGCCGGCGCAGCTGCATCTCCAGGATCGCGTTGGCCTGGATCTCGTCCACTTCGAGCAGCTCGATCAGCCCGGTGCGGGCGATGTCCACCGTGGCCGAGGAGCGGATCAGCGCGATCACCTGGTCGAGCAGGTCCAGCGCCTTGACCAGGCCGCGCAGGATGTGCGCGCGTTCCTCGGCCTTGCGCAGCCGGTACTTGGTCCGGCGGACGATGACCTCGATCTGGTGCTTCACGTAGTAGCGGATCATCTGGTCCAGCCGCAGCGTGCGCGGCACGCCGTCGACCAGGGCCAGCATGTTCACGCCGAAGGAGGTCTGCAGCTGGGTGTGCTTGTAGAGGTTGTTCAGCACCACCTTGGCCACGGCGTCCCGCTTGAGCGCGACCACGATCCGCATGCCGCTGCGGCTGTTGGACTCGTCCGCGATGTCGGCGATCCCGGTGAGCTTGCCGTCCCTGACCAGGGTGGCGATGTTCTCCACCAGGTTGTCCGGGTTGACCTGGAAGGGCAGCTCGGTGACCACCAGGATGGTGCGCCCCTTGGCGTCCTCCTCCACCTCGACCACCGAGCGCATCCGGACCGAGCCGCGGCCGGTGCGGTAGGCGTCCTCGATGCCCTGGGTGCCCAGGATCAGGCCCTTGGTTGGGAAGTCGGGACCCTTGATCCGCATCATCATCGCGGCCAGCGTCTCTTCGTCGCTGGCCTCGTAGTTCTCCAGCGCCCAGACCACGCCCTCGGCCACCTCACGCAGGTTGTGCGTGGGGATGTTGGTGGCCATGCCGACCGCGATCCCCTGGCTGCCGTTGACCAGCAGGTTGGGGATGCGCGCGGGCAGGACCCTGGGTTCCTTGGTCTTGCCGTCGTAGTTGTCGGCGAAGTCGACGGTGTCTTCTTCGATGTCGGCCAGCATGTGCATGGCCAGGTGGGTCAGCCGGGCCTCGGTGTACCGCATGGCCGCGGCCGGGTCGTTGCCGGAGGAGCCGAAGTTGCCCTGACCGTCCACCAGCGGGTTGCGCATCGACCACGGCTGGGCCAGGCGGACCAGCGCGTCGTAGATCGAGGAGTCACCGTGCGGGTGGTAGTTGCCCATGACGTCGCCGACCACGCGCGAGCACTTGACGTAGCTGCGGTCGGGGCGCAGGCCGGTGTCGAACATCGAGTAGAGCACCCGGCGGTGCACCGGCTTGAGGCCATCGCGCACGTCGGGCAGCGCCCGGCCGACGATGACGCTCATCGCGTAGTCGACGTAGGAGCGCTGCATCTCCTGCTGGAGATCGACCGGTTCGACGCGGTCGCCCGTCGGCGGGAGGATGTCGGTCACGACGAGAAGTCCCTTCTAAACGGCGAGCAGGTGGTGTGGTGCACGCCGAGGTCAGACATCGAGGAAGCGAACGTCCTTGGCATTGCGGGTGATGAAGGCGCGCCGGGACTCCACGTCCTCGCCCATCAGCACGCTGAAGAGCTCGTCAGCGGTGGCCGCGTCGTCCAGGGTGACCTGGCGCAGCACCCGGTGGGCCGGGTCCATCGTGGTCTCCCACAGCTCGTCGGCGTTCATCTCGCCGAGACCCTTGTACCGCTGGATCGCGTCGTCCTTGGGCAGCTTGCGGCCGTTGGCCACGCCGGCCTGGATCAGGCCGTCGCGCTCGCGGTCGGAGTAGGCGAACTCCGGTTCCTGGCGCGGCCACTTGATCTTGTAGAGCGGCGGCTGGGCCAGGTAGACGTGCCCGTGCTCGATCAGCGGGCGCATGAAGCGGAACAGCAGGGTGAGCAGCAGCGTGGTGATGTGCTGGCCGTCCACGTCGGCGTCGGCCATCAGCACGACCTTGTGGTAGCGCAGCTTGGCCAGCTCGAACTCGTCGTGGATGCCGGTGCCGAGGGCGGTGATCAGGCTCTGCACCTCGTTGTTCTTCAGCACCTTGTCGATGCGTGCCTTCTCCACGTTGATGATCTTGCCCCGGATCGGCAGGATCGCCTGGAAGCGCGACTCCCTGCCCTCCTTGGCCGAGCCACCGGCGGAGTCGCCCTCGACGATGTAGAGCTCGCACTCCTCCGGGTTGTTGGAGCGGCAGTCCTTGAGCTTGCCGGGCAGGCCGCCGATCTCCAGCGCGCTCTTGCGCCGGACCAGCTCGCGCGCCTTGCGCGCGGCCGCGCGCGCCTGCGAGGAGGAGATGGCCTTGCTGATGATGGTCTTGGCGTCGGCCGGGTTGGCGTCGAACCAGTCGGGCAGGTGCTCGTTGCAGGTCTTCTGCACGAACGACTTGGCCTCGGTGTTGCCCAGCTTGGTCTTGGTCTGCCCCTCGAACTGGGGCTCCTTCAGCTTGATCGAGACGATCGCGGCAAGACCCTCGCGCACGTCCTCGCCGGAGAGGTTCACGTCCTTCTCCTTGAGCAGCTTCTTCTCCCGCGCGTACTCGTTGATCACGCGGGTGAGCGCGGCGCGGAAGCCCTCCTCGTGGGTGCCGCCCTCGTGCGTGTTGATCGTGTTGGCGAAGGTGAAGACCGACTCGGAGTAGCCGGTGTTCCACTGCATCGCGACCTCGACCTCGAGGCCCTCCGCCTTGGCCTCGAAGGAGATGATCTTCTTGTGCACCGACTCGCGGGTGGCGTTGATGTGCGTGACGAAGTCCTCCAGGCCGCCCGGGTAGCAGAAGGTCCGCTCCTTGATCGCGGCCTTGACCCCCTCGGCGTCCTCGACCTCGTCGGCCTCGCTGACCCGCTCGTCCCGCAGCGTGATGGTCAGGCCCTTGTTCAGGAAGGCCATCTCCTGCAGCCGGCGGGCGATCGTCTCGGCGTTGTAGGTGGTGGTCTCGAAGATCTCCGGGTCGGCCCAGAAGGTGACCACGGTGCCGGTCTTGTCGGTGGCCTCCCCCTTCTTCAGGGGGTGCGCGGGCGCGGAGCGCTCGTAGCGCTGGGTCCACACGAAGCCGTCGGTGCAGATCTCCACGTCCAGCCGGGTGGACAGCGCGTTCACCACGGAGACGCCGACGCCGTGCAGACCGCCGGAGACCGCGTAGGAGTCGCTGTCGAACTTGCCGCCCGCGTGCAGCGTGGTGAGCACCACCTCGACCGCGGGCTTCTTCTCCACCGGGTGCAGGCCGACCGGGATGCCGCGGCCGTCATCCCGGACCCGCACACCGCCGTCGGCGAGCAGCGTGACCTCCACCGCGGTGGCGTGACCGGCCATCGCCTCGTCGACCGAGTTGTCCACGACCTCCTGGATGAGGTGGTGCAGGCCACGCTCACCGGTGGAGCCGATGTACATGCCGGGTCGCTTGCGGACGGCCTCAAGGCCTTCGAGCACGGTGATGGAGGACGCGCTGTACTCGTTGTTCGTATTGGCAGCCACAGGCCACTATCTCCTCAGCTTGACGGCGTGCGCTTGGGGTGCGGAGCACAACCTTGTCAATCCTACCGGTCCACCCGGACAGGAATGACCCTAGGACACCCCTGAGACGGTCATAGAAGACCGAAGAACAAGCTGTCCGGGTCCGGAGTGCGGAGAATCGGTGTCAAGAGGCCTGGGAGAAAACCAGCCGCGCCACGTCACCCATAGGTGTCTCGCGGGCCGCGGCCGGGCACGTGGCGTGGTCCGTACCGCCAGCTCGGCGCGGCCGGTCCCTGCACCCGCAGGCGTTTGACCACGTCTTTGCCCACTCCGGCGCGGATCTGGCTGAGCAGCTGGCGCTGGAGCAGCTTGAGCTGGGTCGCCCATGCGGTGGAGCTGGCCTGCACGGTCAGCTCGCCATCCTTGAGCGCGAGCGGGGTGGCGTGCTCGGCCACCTCGGCCCCGACCAGCTTGGCCCAGCTGCCGAACACGGTGCCACTGGAGAGCTTGTCGGTCCAGCCGCGCTCGCTGGCGATCCGCGCGGCCAGCGCGCCCAGCGGCTGCGGGTCCCGGTGGTCCACCCCCGGTCCCGACCACCGGCGGCGGCGCTGCGCGTTGGCCCCGCCCGCGCGCGGCGCCTGGGCGGCCTTGGCCGCGTCCCGCTTCAGCTTGTTCGCGGCGCGGGCCTCGGCCAGGGCCATCTTGGCCAGGTCGACCCCTCGCAGACCGTGTTCACCCTCCGCAGCGAAACCACCTGGAGAGGTGACAGAGGGTCGATCAGTGCCCGGGTCAGGTGGCGGCACATCCCCACGCGTGACGGAGTTATCCACATTATCCACAGGGTTGTCCCCAGGAGTGCGACGCGTCACACCCGGTTGACGCCTGGTCACCGGACACGCTGGACCTTCCCTTCACCCACCTCGTAGCGGGCGCCCACAAGTTCGGCCGGGACGTCCTCGGCCACCGCGGCGGTGACCAGGACCTGCTCCGCGGCGGCGGCCACCTCGGCCAGCCGCTGCCGTCGCCGCCGGTCCAGCTCGGCGAACACGTCGTCGAGGATCAGCACCGGCTCGACGTCCTCCGCGCGCAGCAGCTCGAAGGCCGCCAGTCGCAGCGCGAGCGCGAAGGACCAGGACTCGCCGTGGCTGGCATATCCCTTGGCCGGCGTGCTGCCGAGGATCAGCTCCAGCTCGTCCCGGTGCGGGCCGATGAGACTGACCCCTCGGTCGATCTCCTGAGTCCGCACCTTGGCGACCTCGGCCAGCAGCACCGCTTCCAAGGTCGCGATGTCCGCCGGCGGACCGCCTGCCACACCGTAACCCTCCGGCAGGGCCGCACCCAGGCAACTGCGGTACTTCACCTCGGCGGGTCGCGACTCCGGCGCCACCCCCGCGTAGGCGGCGGAGACCAGCGGTTGCAGCGCGGCCACCAGGTCCAGCCGCGCGGCCAGCAGCACCGCGCCGTGCCTGGCCAGGTGCCCGTCCCACACGTCCAGGGTGCGAATATCGCCGCTGTTGCCCGCCCGACGCGCCGAACCTGCGGTTTTCAGCAGGGCACCGCGCTGCTTGAGCACTCGTTCATAATCCGCGCGCACGCCGGCGAAACGAGGCGCGCGCAGCACCAGCAGGTCGTCCAGGAACCGCCGCCGCTCGCCGGGATCGCCCCTGACCAGCGCCAGGTCCTCCGGCGCGAACAGCACGGTGCGCAGGATGCCGAGCACCTCCCTCGGCTTGGACACCGGGGCCCGGTTGACCCTGGCCCGGTTCGCCTTGCCGGGGGTGATCTCCAGCTCGACCAGCAGCTCCCGGCCGTGGTGCACCACGGCGGTGCGCACCACCGACCGCGGCGCGCCCTGCCGGACCAGCGGCGCGTCCGTGGCCACCCGGTGCGAGGACAGGGTGGCCACGTAGCCGATGGCCTCGACCAGGTTGGTCTTGCCCTGGCCGTTCTGGCCGACCAGCACACTCGGCCCAGGCTCGAAGACCAGGTCGGCGGACTCCCAGGACCGGAAGTCGGCGACCTGCAGCGCTCGGACGTACAACGGTTACTTGGTCGATCCGGCGCCGGAGCTGGGACCGGCCTGGTGCACCGCGTGCCCGCCGAACTGGTTGCGCAGCGCGGCCACCGCACGCATCGCGGGCGAGTCCTCCTGCCGCGAGGCGAACCGGGCGAACAGCGCGGCGGAGATCACCGGCGCGGGCACCGCGTGGTTGATCGCCTCCTCCACCGTCCACCGGCCCTCGCCGGAGTCCTCTACATAGCCGCGCAGGTCGTCCAGCTCCGGGTCCGAGTCCAGCGCCCTGACCAGCAGGTCGAGCAGCCAGGACCGGACGACGGTGCCGCGCTGCCAAGCCTTGATCACCGCGGGGGTGTCCGCGACCACCTCGGAGGCGTCCAGCAGCTCGAAGCCCTCGGCGTAGGCCTGCATCAGGCCGTACTCGATGCCGTTGTGCACCATCTTGGCGAAGTGACCCGCGCCGACCTTGCCGGCGTGCGCGAAGCTCTCCTCGCGCGGGCCCTCCGGCCGCAGCGCGTCGAAGATCGGCAGCGCCCGCTCGACGAACTCCGGCTCGCCGCCGACCATCAGGCCGTAGCCGTTCTCCAGGCCCCAGACCCCGCCGGAGACACCGCAGTCCAGGTAGCCGATGCCGTTCTTCTCCAGCAGCGCGGCGTGCTTCTGGTCGTCGGTGAACCGGGAGTTGCCGCCCTCGATGATCAGGTCACCCTCGGACAGCAGGTCGTTGAGCTCCTCCACGGTCGCCTGGGTCGGGGCACCGGCCGGCACCATGATCCAGACGATCCGGGGGGCGGCCAGCCGCGAGACCAGGTCGGCCAGCGACTCGCTGTCGCTGACCTCCTGGTTGCGGTCGTACCCGATCACCTCGTGGCCCGCGCGGCGCAGCCGCTCGCGCATGTTGAAGCCCATCTTGCCCAGGCCGACGAGTCCGAGCTGCACCACAGTTACGACCTTTCCTGACTACGAAGTGTTCGGGTTCCGGACCGGTCAGCCGGGCAGGCGGACCGGCATCAGCAGGTAGATGTAGCCGGGCTCGACCTCGCCCTCGGCGTCCACCGGCTTGATCAGCGCGGGACGGCTGGGCGTGGTGAAGGTCAGCTGCGCCTTGCCGGTGTGCATCGCGCCGAGGCCGTCGAGCAGGTAGCCGGGGTTGAACGCGATGGTCAGCGGATCGCCGGTGAGCTCGACCGGGAGCTCCTCCTCGGCGCTGCCCTCGTCGTCGCCGCCCGCGGACAGGCGCAGCGAGGCCTCGGTGAACTCCAGCCGGACCTGGGTGCCGCGCTCGGCGACCAGGGATACGCGCTTGATCGCCTCGACCAGCGGGGCCACCTCGATCACCGCGGCCGCGGCGTGCTCGCTGGGCAGCAGCTGGCGGTACTTGGGGAACTCGGCGTCCAGCAGCCGGGTGGTGGTGCGGCGGCCGGAGCCGGAGAGGCCGAGCAGGCCGTCGGAGTCGCCGAGGGAGAGCTCGATCTTGGAGCCGGAGCCACCGAGGGTCTTCGCCGCGTCGGCCAGGGTCTTGGCCGGGACCAGCAGCGCGGTCGAGCCGACCTCGCCGCTGGGCTCCCAGGTGAACTCGCGCAGGGCAAGCCGGAAGCGGTCGGTGGCCACCAGGGTGACCTTCTCGTCCTCGATCTCCATCCGCACGCCGGTCAGCATCGGCAGCGTGTCGTCCTTGCCCGCCGCGATGGCGACCTGGGCAACGGCGGGGCCGAAGCTGTCCGAGGGCAGGTGACCGGCCAGCTGCGGCATGGCCGGCAGCTGCGGGTAGTCCTCCACCGGCATGGTGGGCAGGCTGAACTTCGCGCTGCCGCAGGTGATGGTCACCCTGGCGCCGTCGACCGCGATCTCCACCGGGTGGTTGGGCAGCGACCTGGTGATGTCGGCCAGCAGCTTGCCGGAGACCAGGGTGCGACCGGCCGCGGAGATGGTGGCGGGCACGCCGATCTGGGCGGAGACCTCGTAGTCGAAACCGGAGACGGTCAACGTCTCCCCGTTGTCGCCGTCGGCTCCGCCCGCGTCCAGCAGCACTCCACCGAGCACCGGCACCGGAGGCCGGGAGGGCAGGCTGCGGGCGACCCAGGCGACGGCGTCGGCAAGGCCGTCCCGCTCGACGCGGATCTTCATGGCAGGTCCTTTCGGAGAATCGACGCGACCGTCACGGGCTCGGGCTGGGCAGGTCGTTCGCCGTCGGGTCGTGGGCCACGACGGCCCAGGGTTGGCGCAGCGACGCATCGAGGTCCGAGCGAGGCGGGCTCCACCGTAGAGGCTTCCGGGCCTGCTCGTCACCTCGACCCGTCCTGGACCGCGAGCCGTCCATCCCCAACTTCGCGCCGCCTGTTCATCTTTTGATTTTTACTTCTTCGAAAGATCAAGACAGCAGCAGTAGTAAGGGTTGTGAGTTGTGTGGACAGAGTGAGTCTGCGCAGCTCAGGTGGTTTCTAGGGCTGTGGACTGTGGGTGTGTGCAACTGGTGAGAAACCGGGAGGACCGGTGGACAACTCGGCAGTTGGCAAAGAGCATCCACATGATCTGCGAGCTGTCCACAAGGTTGTCCCCAGGTGTTGGTGCGTTCATGCCCAGGCCCTCCACAGGCTGAGGGTGGTCCGGGTCTCCCTGGATGGGGGACAACTCGCCGAAACTTTCTCCAGAGTTGATCCGATCGGGCGCTCCACACCGTCAGAAAAGTTCCAGCGGGCGTGGCCAGGTTCGGCGGGGACCTGCCACAGGCGGCCCGACTTTTCTCAGCTTGTGGGGTGCGTGGCGGGGCACCGCCGAACCAGAAAGTTCGGCGTGCGGCGGCCATGCCCTGGCATCCCCGTAGTCATCGGCGGCCGGAGCGGGGCACCCAAGAGAAGACGCCCGCCGGAGGGACTCTCCGACGGGCGTCTACGGCGTGCTGGGGGTCAGGCGCGGGCCCGCTGCTTGATCCGGGAGGTCAGCTCCTGGACCTGGTCGTAGATGCGGCGGCGCTCGGCCATCTCCTTGCGGATCTTCTTGTCCGCGTACATGACCGTGGTGTGGTCGCGGCCGCCGAAGGTCTGCCCGATCTTCGGCAGGGACAGGTCGGTCAGCTCGCGGCACAGGTACATGGCGATCTGCCTGGCCTGGGCCAGCGCCTTGGTCTTGCCGGGGCCGCACAGGTCGTCGATGCTCACCGCGAAGAACTCCGCGGTGACCGCCATGATCGTGGGCGCGGTGATCTCCGGCGCCTGCGAGTCCGGGATCAGATCGCGCAGCACGATCTCGGCCAGCGGCACGTCCACCGGCTGCCGGTTCAGCGAGGCGAACGCGGTGACCCTGATCAGCGCGCCCTCCAGCTCGCGGATGTTGCGCTCGATCCGGGCGGCGATGAACTCCAGCACCTCGGCCGGCGCGGCCAGCCGGTCCTGCGCCGCCTTCTTGCGCAGGATCGCGATCCGGGTCTCCAACTCGGGCGGCTGGATGTCGGTGATCAGGCCCCACTCGAACCGCGTGCGCAGCCGGTCCTCCAGGGTCTCCAGCCGCTTGGGCGGCCGGTCCGAGGACACCACGATCTGCTTGTTCGCGTTGTGCAGGGTGTTGAAGGTGTGGAAGAACTCCTCCTGCGTGCCTTCCTTGCCCTCCAGGAACTGGATGTCGTCGACCAGGAGCACGTCGACGTCCCGGTAGCGGCGCTGGAAGGCGACCTTGCGGTCATCACGCAGTGAGTTGATGAAGTCGTTGGTGAACTCCTCGGTCGAGACGTACCGCACCCGCATGCCCTGGAAGAGCCGCTGTGCGTAGTGCCCGACCGCGTGCAGCAGGTGGGTCTTGCCGAGACCGGACTCGCCCCAGATGAACAGCGGGTTGTACGCCCTGGCCGGCGCCTCGGCCACGGCGACCGCCGCGGCGTGCGCGAACCGGTTGGACGCGCCGATGACGAAGGTGTCGAAGGTGTACTTCTCGTTCAGCCTGGTCTGCGGGTTGCTCGGCGAGCGAGCCGGCTGCCCTGCGGAGTTGCCGGAGTACTTGGGCCATATCTCGTGCACCGCGGCGAGCGCCTCGCGCTCCTCGTCCACCTCGTCCTCGGTGTCCCCGCCCTCGGCCTGCACCGCGACCGTGGGCAGCGGGCCGATCTGCGGCAACCCGGTGGCCGGGACTGGCGTGGTGGCCATCCCGTTCGGCAGCGGGGCCAGCGGCAGCGGGATCGCGGGCATCGTCGGCTGTTCCAGCGACGGGCCCGCGTGCGAGGACGCGCTCACCGGGGGCGGCGCGACCGGTTTGGGCGGGGCGGGGCTCAGCGGGGCGCTGTCCACCTTCACCGCGAGCGAGACGTCCCGGCCGAGGTGGCGGGAAAGCGCGGCGGTGATCGGTTCGCGCAGCGCGCGTTCGATGGCGTCCTTGGCGAAGTCACTCGGCGCGGCCAGCAGGGCCGTGCCGTCGAGCAGGCCGATCGGGCGGGTCACCCGCATCCAGGCTCGCTGTTGCGGGGAAAGGGTGCCGGAGGACAGCTCCTGCACTACGCGTTCCCATACGAGTCCCAGCTCGGCGTGGGTGTCAGACACTTGCTCCGCTCCCTCCCCTCGTGTCAGCGCCGCGCGAACACCAAACGTGAGATGTCCACAGAGTTGTCCACAACTGTGCACGAAGGCGGGACGGCCCGCACACGGACCCCCCGTAAACGCGGAAGGGGCAAACTAGCAACCGTCGGCGGCGGCCACAAGGTCTGTCTGATCACTGCACTGGAGTGGGCGCGCACCACGCCCGATGTGGTGGAACGGGGGGCGGATTTGAGATGACGGCGGGTGATAAGTACCCTCGGATGGTCTCCCGCGTACCGACGGGTGCGTTTGCCGTGCCTGTCATGGTCGTCTGATCATGGTGATCGCGACGGAGACAACCCTAGACCTGCTTCACCCATGTACCGGGAGAACCGACCGTGAGCAAGCGCACCTTCCAGCCCAACAACCGTCGTCGCGCGAAGACCCACGGCTTCCGGCTGCGGATGCGTACCCGTGCCGGCCGCGCGATCCTGGCTGCTCGCCGCCGCAAGGGCCGCGCCGAGCTGTCCGCCTGAGACACCCGCCGCCGTGCTCCCCGCGGCTGCCCGGCTCACCCGTAGCCAGGACTTCGGCCTGGTGGTACGCCGGGGCCGCCGCGTTGGGCGACCCCGGCTGGTGGTGCACGCGCACCTGTCGAACCCGCCCACCCCTGGCGAGTCCTTCTCGCCGAGGGTGGGTTTCGTCGTGAGTAAGGCAGTGGGCAACTCCGTGGTCCGGCACCGGGTCTCCCGCCGGCTCCGGCACCTCGTGCGCGACCGGATCGACCGGTTGCCGCCGGGCAGCGCCCTGGTGGTGCGCGCCCTGCCGGCCTCGGCCGAGGCCACCAGCGCCCAATTGGGCGGCGATCTCGACTCGGCCCTCCGCAAGCTCGGCCTGCCCGCGCCAGGTGGTGCGGGGTGAGCGCCGGCCGGGCCGGGCCGCTGGCCACCGTGCTGCTGTGGCCGATCCGGTTCTACCGCCGGTTCATCTCTCCTGCTCTTCCCCCGACGTGCCGCTTCTACCCGAGCTGCAGTCACTACGCGGTCGAGGCGCTGACCACTCATGGCGCCTTCCGCGGGTCGTGGCTCACCGTGCGCAGGCTGTTGCGCTGCGGACCCTGGCACCCTGGAGGCCTGGACCCCGTTCCGCCGCCCCGCGACCGTGCTTCGGAGCGGGCTTCATGCAAATCCGCTGAGGAGTAGTTCGTGCTCGACTTCATCAACTACCCCGTGTCAGCCATCATGTGGTTCTGGCACAAGGTGCTCAGCTACGTCATCCCGGAGACCAGCGGGGTGAACTGGGCCCTGTCGGTGATGCTCCTCGTGTTCACCCTGCGCGCGCTGCTGTTCAAGCCGTTCGTCAAGCAGGTGCGCTCGATGCGCAAGATGGCGGAGTTCCAGCCGCAGCTGGCCAAGCTGCGGGAGAAGTACGGCAACGACAAGCAGCGCATGGCCCAGGAGATGCAGAAGCTCCAGGCCGAGGGCGGGTTCAACCCGCTGGGCGGCTGCCTGCCGATGCTGGTGCAGATGCCGGTGTTCCTCGGTCTGCTCAACGTGCTGCAGGGCTTCAAGCCGGGCGCCACGAGCAACTACATCTTCGGCCAGCCCGAGGTGAGCTCCTTCCTCGCCTCGAAGCTGTTCGGCGTGAACCTGTCCGCGGCGATCCGGATGAGCGGCGCGGACCTGGCCGTCATCGGCACCGACCGCACCGCCCTGCTGCTGCTGGCCATCCCGCTCATGGTGCTGGCCTCGGTGCTGACCCACCTGACCGCGCGGCACTCGGTGGCCCGCCAGTCCGCGACCGCGGCGGCCAACCCGCAGTCGGCGATGATGAACAAGCTGATGCTGTACTTGTTCCCGCTCGCGGTGCTTGTCGGTGGCCCGTTCTTCCCGGTGGCGATGCTGCTGTACTGGCTGAGCAACAACACCTGGACCCTTGGTCAGCAGTACGTGGTGTACCACCGCATCGACCGGGAGGAAGAGGAGAAGAAGGCCGCGGCCATCGAGAAGCGGCAGAACCTCGGCCCCAAGCCCGGCCAGAAGCCGCAGCCAGGTCAGAAGCCCGCGCCCGGCCAGAAGCCGGTGCGCAAGCGCCCGGCCAACGCCGCCCCGCAGGCCGCCTCCCCCACCACCTCCTCGGCCGACAAGAACAAGGACACCTCCGCCTCGACCGGGTCGGAGAAGAGCAATGCCCCGCGCAACGGTTCGGACGCGGCCAAGTCCACGGACTCCCCCGCCGCGAAGCCCGGTGAGGTCCCCGGGATCATCCAGAGCCGGTCGACGGGCAAGAAGCAGACCCGCAAGCGCCGCTGAGTCGGCTGCTACATGGAAGGAGACACCGTGTCGGAGACCTTGCAGGCGACCGAACAAGAAACGGACGCCGCTACTCCGGACGCCGGTAACGACGAGAGCCTGTTGGTGCGCGAAGGCGACATCGCGGGCGACTACCTGGAAAAGCTGCTCGACCTGCTCGACTACGACGGCGACATCGACCTGGACGTCGAGGCGGGCCGCGCGATCGTGAGCATCGATGGTGGCGAAGACCTGGAGAAGCTCGTCGGTCGCCGCGGTGAGGTCCTGGAGTCCCTCCAGGAGCTGACCCGCCTCGCGGTCCAGCAGTCCACCGGCAGCCGCAGCCGCCTGATGCTCGACGTCGCCCAGTGGCGCGCCGACCGCCGGGCCGAGCTGAGCGAGCTGGGCAAGTCCACCGCCGAGGAAGTCCTGGCGACGGAGAAGCCCAAGCGCCTGCGCACCATGACCCCGTTCGAGCGCAAGGTGGTGCACGACGCGGTCGCCGCCGTCGCGGGCGTGCACAGCGAAAGCGAGGGCGAGGAACCCCACCGCCGCGTGGTGGTCTTCCCCACCAGCTGACCCAGAAAGAACCACAGACGCCCGGCCGGGACTCCCCCGGCCGGGCGTTCTGTTTTGTGCCCAGCCGCTCGGGCGCTACCCGTGGCGCGCTGACCCCCTGGCGTCGCACGGTCCGGGCGGCGACACTCCCCCGCCAGCCGCCAGCCGCCAGCCGCCAGCCGCCAGCCGCCAGCCGCCAGCCGCCAGCCGCCAGCCGCCAGCCGCCAGCCGCCAGCCGCCAGCCGCCAGCCGC
>NZ_JBSFUA010000035.1:0-90370 GCF_053591555.1 Crossiella sp. NPDC003009
ACCCGTTATGACCAGACCGCGGTCTCCTACCGGGCAACCATCACCCTGGCCGCACTACTCCTCTGGTCCTCTGGCTTTGAAAACGCCCCCTAGGCCGTGGCGCCGAGGCCCTCACTGCCCGGACTTGCGCTCCCGGAACGCGATCATGTTCATCCGGTTGCCGCACCGCACCCCGCAGAACCGCTTGAGCCCGTTGCGGGACAGGTCCAACAGCAGTCCGGTGCAGTCCGGCGCGGCGCACACCCTGAGCCTGCGCATCTCGTCCATCCGGATCACGTCGGCCAGCGCCATCGCGGCCTCCACCCGGATGCGTTCGGCCAGCGGGGCGTCCGGGGCGGTGGCGTGGATGTGCCAGTCCAGGCCGTCGTGGCGGGCGAGGCGGGGCAGCGCCCGTGCCTCGCGCAGCATCCGGTTGACCACCTCCACCGCCTCGTCGCGGTCCAGCGTCCATACCTGCCGCAGCAGGTCCCTGGTGGCGCGGACCTCGCGTAGCTCGGCCTCGTCGTGGTCGATGCGGCCGGAGTAGGTGCACCGGGCCAGCAGGTCGGCCAGCTGCTCGACGGTGGCCAGCTCGTCCGCGCCGCTGCGGGAGGCGCCGGGGTCGGTGTTGCCGAGCATCACCACGAACTCCAGCGACTCCTCCGTGTCAGGGGCAAAACGCAATTTGACTCCTCACATCCCCGGACCTAGCGTCAGGACTGAAGCAACGTTAGCTCATGACACACAGCCGGGAGGCGCCATGAAGTTGTCGCCGACGTCCGCGGGGCTTGCCGCGGCGATCGTCTCCGTAGTCTCCTTCGGCACCTCGGGGCCGTTCGTGAAACCGCTGCTCACCGCGGGCTGGTCGCCCGCGGCCGCGGTCACCGCGCGGGTGCTGGTGGCCGGGCTGGTGCTGCTGCCGTTCACCGTGGCCGCCCTGCGCGGGCGCTGGGAGCTGCTGTGGCGCGCCCGGTGGCGGGTGCTCGGCATGGGACTGGTCGGGGTCGCCTTCACCCAGCTCACCTACTTCGCCGCGCTCCAGCGCATCCCGGTCGCCACCGCGCTGCTGGTGGAGTTCCTGGCCCCGTTGCTGCTGGTCGGCGTCACCTGGGTGCTGACCCGGCGCAGGCCGGGGCTGAGCGTGCTGGCCGGTTCGGTGCTGGCGGTCGGCGGGCTGGTGCTGGTGATCGGACCCGGCGCGGTGCAGGCCGTGGACCCGATCGGCCTGCTCATCGCCTTCGGCGCGGCGATCGGCTGCGCGGCCTACTTCGTGATCGCGGCCCGGCCCAGTGCGGGCCTCTCACCGGTGGCGCTGGCCGGGTCCGGGCTGCTGCTGGCCGGGGTGGTGCTGCTGCTGACCGGCGCGGCGGGCCTGCTGCCGTTCACCGCGACCTTCGGCGAGGTGCCGCTGCTCGGTTCGCCCGCACCGTGGTGGGTTCCGCTGCTGGTGGTCGCGGTGATCTCCACCGCGGTGGCCTACGCGACCGGGATCGCCGCCTCCAGTCTGCTCGGCTCGCGACTGGCCTCCTTCGTCGGACTGCTGGAGGTGGTCTCGGCCTCGGTGTTCGCCTGGCTGCTGCTGGGCGAGGAGCTCACGCCGCTGCAGCTGGCAGGCGGGGCGCTGATCCTCGGCGGGATCGCCGCCGTCCGGGCCGAACGCCCCGCCCCGCCAGCCGCTCAGACTCCGGCCAGCACCTCCGTCACCGCGAGCGCGGTGTCCGGGTAACGGTCGAGCAGCGCCACCCCTGCCGGAGCTGCGGCGGCCCACTCGCCGTCGCAGCCCAGCAGTCCGGCCACCGCGTCACAGGTGGCCGGGTGGGCGGCCAGCAGCGCGAGACCCTGCGCGGCCCGCCGGGGCTGCGCCGCAACGGGTTCCGGGGCCAGCCACGGCGGCACCCACTCATCCAGCGCCGCGAGCCTGCCGGGGAACAGGCGGCCCGCCTCCCGGATGAGCAGCGGCACCAGCTCCGCGCCGCGGGCGCGCAGGGTGGTGATCAGCGTCGGCAGCCAGGGCAGCAGCACCGGGTCCGGCAGCCGGGCGAAGGCGTTGGACACCGCCTCCACCACGAAGTCGGCCAGCACCGGCGCCGGTTCCAGCGCGTGCACGAACCCACTGAGGTAACGCGGATAAGCGTTGAGCACCAAGGGGTTGCCCAGCAGCTCGTCGCAGCGCGACCGCAGCTCCGCGCGGGAGAGGCGGCCCAGCTGGACCTGCGCCGCCCACAGCAGCGCCACCTTCGACGGCTCCTGCGGGTGCGACTGGGTGATGGCCAGTTCCAGCTGGGTCCGGTCGCAGCCGAGGGACAGCGCCAGGGACTCCATGCTGAACAGGAAGCCCAGCATCGCGGCGACCTGACCGACCCCGGCGTCCTCGTCGGTGAACGCGGTGGGCAGCAGGGTGCAGTAGTGCGCGTAGCCCGCCTTGACGAAGGCCTCGATCCACTGCGGCAGCACGGGTTCGCTGGTGCGGTAGTACGCGAGCAGCCCGCGCACCCGGCGCAGCACCTCCGGCGCGCCGTCGACGGTGCGTTCGGTGGTCAGCACCTCCAGCGCCCGCACGCCCAGCTCTCCGGCCAGCCGGGCGCTGCGCAGGTACCGCAGGGCGTCCTCGACCGCTGCCAGCACCGAGGCGGCGGTGGCCTGCGGGTGGTAAGCCTTGCGCCGCAGCCGTTGCTCCAGCACCTGCTCGATGCTGACGCCCTCGTAGCCCAGCTCGATCAGCGCCCGCTGGTGGGTGCCCAGGGCCAGGTCCCAGGACTCCTGGATCGGCCGCTCGCCGAGCCGCCGCTGCCCCATGATCGGCCGCGCGGCGCCCTGCGGCATCAGGTACCGCAGCATCCACAGCACGTCCGAGCACAACGCGAGCTCCGGCTGACCGGCGATGTCCAGCAGCGCCCGCCGCACCCCGCGCTGGTCCAGCTTGAGGTTCAGCGGCGCGAGCCGGTCGTGCACGTCCCGGGCCAGCGGCGGCAATGCCTCGTAGCCGACCTGGCCGATCCGGTCGCCGCCCATCATGATCTCGACCAGGCGGCGCACGTCCCGCCTGCCGGGCACCACGTCCTTCTCGATGCAGGTGACCGCCGCGTCCTGGAAGTCGTACGGCGTCGGCCGGGCCCGATCTCGCATACCGGCCAACAGGATCGAGGTCTCGAACACCGCGATCGCATCGGCCGTGGAGGCCAGGTAGCCGTTGCGGCGGGCGGCGCGCACGATCTCCACGCACCAGCCCAGCAGCTCGGCCTCGTCCAGCCCGTCCAGCACCGGCGGCCGTTGCAGGAACCCGGAAAGCTGGTCCGCGGGCGTGGTCGCGGCCACCGGGGCGGGCAGGGCCGCGGGCTTCTTCCGCTTCGCCCCGGCCTGTCCGTCCAGCTGGAAGGGTTTCACCTTGGTGCGCTTGAGGTTCTTCGCCCACTCGGTGGCCGCGATGGACACCGAACCGGCGGCCAGCCCGAACTGCGCCTCGATCGCCGCGTTGCTGGACGGGATCAGCCCGTACTGCCAGGTGCTCGCACTGCGCGGGCTGATCGTGAAGCCGTCGCTGCCCGCGACGCCGAACTCCGCGACCCGGCTGGCCGCGTGGAAGGCGCCGCAGACGTAGAGGCAGTCGCCTGGATCAGTGCCGCTGACGGCCAGGTGTTCGCGCATCCGCGTCCACATGTACCGCTCACGGTCCTCATCCACCCGCACCCGGTGCGGGTCGCCGGGCGCGAGCCTGCGGAACAGGCTGCCGATCAGGAACATCACCTGCCGGTAGCTGTCGTGGTCGGCCTCGCCCAGCGGCAGCTCGACGTACTGGTGCCACCACTCCGACCAGTGCCGCACCTTGCCGTGGTGCAGCAGGTGCTCCTCCAGCTCGGCGAAGCGCGGGCGGAGGTCGCCGATCTCCACGCCGACCGCGTCACCGTGCAGGGCAGCCTCTTCCTCGGCGGGTTCGGCGGCCGGGGTTTCCGGGCGGTCCCACTGGAAGACGTGGTCGGCGGAACGGTCCACCAGCACCAGTTCCACCCCAGGGGTGTCCAGGGCATACGCGATCGCCTGGTACTCCGCTGACGCCTCGGTGATCGGCGCGACCACCGACAGCGGCGACCACTCGGCCGGGAAACCGTCCACTTCGGACGCGAACGCCTGCACCGCGACGGGCAGCCGGCAGTTGCGCAGCTCGGTGAGCAGCGGGGCCAGGTCCTCGCACAGCTCCAGGTAGACCACCTTGGGCTGCTTCTCCCGCAGCCGCCGCGCCATCGCCACCGCCGAGGCCGGAGAGTGGTGGCAGACCGGGAAGATCTCCAGCGGCTCGCGCACCGCGCGGTCCACGTCGTCCACGATGCCGAGCAGGATGCCTTCCAGCGCACCGGGTCCGTCGGCGAACGCGGCGGCGGCCTCACTCAGCCGGCCGCGCAGGGTGTCGAAGGCACCGCTCATGACAGGGTGGCGATCGCGTCACGGCCGCCCTCGAGGAACTCCGGCCAGTTCCCGCCCTCGTCCTTGCTGCGCGGCTCGATGACCCCGTGCAGGTACTTGTTCAGGATGGCCAGGTCCTCCGGCGCGCGCCGGGCCAGCGAACCCACCAGCGAGGAGGCCAGCGTGCGGGCGGTCAGCTGCTGCGCGCCGAAGAAGTTGCTGTGCAGGATGGCGTCCTCCAGCACGCCGATCTGCTCCGCGGTGGACAGCGCGGACTCCAGCTTCTCGTCATCGCTGCCCGCGGCGGCCGCGGCCGCGCGCAGGTCGGCGAAGCTGCGCAGCAGCACGTCCAGCAGGGTGGGCGGCACGTCCAGCTCGATCTGGTGCCGCCGCAGGAGCTCCTCGGTGCGGAAGCGGACGATCTGGGTCTCGCTCTTCTTGTTCGTCACCACCGGGATGCGCACGAAGTTGAACCGCCGCTTCAGCGCCGAGGACAGGTCGTTGACGCCCCGGTCCCTGCTGTTCGCGGTGGCGATGATGGAGAAGCCGGGCTTGGCGAAGACGATGTTGTCACTGTCCAGCTCCGGCACCGAGATGTACTTCTCGGACAGGATGGAGATCAGCGCGTCCTGCACGTCGCTGGTGGAGCGGGTGAGCTCCTCGAACCGGCCGATCGCGCCCTGCTCCATCGCGGTCATGATCGGTGAGGGGATCATGGACTGCCTGGACTGGCCCTTGGCGATGACCATGGAGACGTTCCAGGAGTACTTGATGTGGTCCTCGGTGGTGCCGGCCGTGCCCTGCACGACCAGGGTGGAGTTCCGGGAGATCGCCGCGGCGAGCAGCTCGGCCAGCCAGCTCTTGCCGGTGCCGGGGTCGCCGATGAGCAGCAGGCCGCGGTCGGAGGCCAGGGTGACGATGGACCGTTCGACAAAACTGCGGTCCCCGTACCACTTCTGCGCGATCTCCCGGTCCAGGCCGTCGGCCCGCTCGGCGCCGAGGATGAACAGCCGCACCATCTTCGGCGAGAGCCGCCAGGCGAACGGCTTGGGGTTGTCGTCGATGGACTCCAGCCAGTCCAGCTCCTCGGCGTACTTGAGCTCGGCGGGGGCGCGCAACAGGTCGGACATGTCGTGCCTTTCAGGAAGTCAGGAAGGTCTTGAGCTCGTGCACGAGCTTGCTGATGTGACCGGAGAGCACCGGGGTGCCGAGGTCCTTGAAACGCTCGCGGAACCACGGGTTCACGCTGCCCCGGCCCGCGCTGGTGACCGAGCCGACCGGGATGAACTTGGCCCCGGAGCGGTGGATGGCGGCCATGCTCTCGAACAGCGGCTCGCTCTGCCACTCGTAGAAGTCGGAGATCCACACCACCACGGTGTTGCGTGGTTCGGCGATCTTCGGCTGGGCCAGCGCCATCGCGACCGTGCCGTCGGTGCCGCCGCCGAGGTTGGTGCGCAGCAAGGTCTCGAAGGGGTCCTGCACCCACGGCGTGAGGTCCAGCGCCTGGGTGTCGTAGGCGATCAGATGAACGTCCACTTTGGGCAGTCCGGCGAAGATGGAGGCCAGGATGGTGCAGTTGACCATCGAGTCCACCATGGAACCGGACTGGTCGACCACCGCGATCAGCCGCTGCGGGGTGTTCTTGCGCGCGGTGTGCTTGTAGTAGAGGCGGTCGACGTAGAGCCGTTCTTCTTCCGGGCTCCAGTTGACCAGGTTCTTCCAGATCGTGCGGTCCAGGTCCAGGTTGCGGAAGACCCGCTTGGGCGGCACCGAGCGGTCCAGCGCGCCGACGGTGGCCTTCTCCACCTGGGTGCGCAGCACCTCGGCGACCTCGTCGACGAACCGGCGGATCAGCGACTTGGCGTTGGCCAGCGCCACCCCGGAGAGGTTGTCCTTGTCCCGCAACAGCTGCTCGATCAGCGACATGCTCGGTGTCAGCCGCGCGGCCAGCGCCGGGTCGGCGAGCACCTCGCGCAGGTGCATCCGCTTGACCAGATCCCCTTCCAGGGCAGCGAGTTCCGGTCCGATCTCCGGGATCAGGTTGCCGAGGTCGGGGGTGGGGCCGCCGACCCCGGTGCCGGTCGGGCTGACACCCCGGCCACCAGCCCGGCCACCGCGCAGCTCCCCCGGCTTGCAGCCCAGCGCGCGTTCCAGCCAGGCCGCGTCGGCCTGCCAGCGGGACAGCTGCCCGGCGCTGACCGTGCCGGAGCCGGTGGCGAAGACGTTGAGCAGCACCTTGGACACCAGCGCCGCCCGCCGCACCTCAGCCGCCTGGTCCCGGTCCGCCGCAGGGTCGACGACCATCAGGCCGTCGAACTCCGCGGCCAGTTCCGGATGCCGCTGCACCACGGAGTCCACCCCGGCCTGCGGGTCCAGCAAGGCCGGTGGCAGGCCGATGTCCTCGACCACGGCGAGGCTGGCCGACTCCAGCGCGGCCTGTTCCTCCTGGTCGAACAGCCTGGCCAGCAGCCGCCAGTACAGCACCTGGCGGCGGTTCTCCTGCGCCTGACTCATTTCCGCAACAACCTTCCGGCGCGCTCGCGCAGCACCGCGGCGGCGTCGGTGGCGGCCTTCTCCGCCTTGACCCCGGCCTTGTCGGTGGTGCCCCCGGCCCACGCACCCGCGTGTAACACAACGGTTTTCTTGCGCACGGCGGACTCCACTGCCAGCGGCTGCACGCGGAAGTCCCCAGATTCCCAGCGCAGCAAACCGATGCACGCGGTGGAGGTCGCCACGGCTTCGGGTGTGAGTGGCCCGGCGACCGGGATGCGGTCGGCGTCCACGGCCAGCCGGTGCCCGGCGATGGTGAGGGTCAGCGTGTCCTCGTCCCGCTCGATGGCATAGCCCTCAAGGAAAACCGGGACGGCGATGCGGGCCGGGTGCCGGTCCAGCGGCGCGGTCGCCGGGGTGAGCGCGGCGGGCAGGGCGACCCTGGCGGTGGCGAAGGCGTCGGCTGGTTCGCCGAGGCGGGCGTGCTCGTCCTGCCAGATCAGGTCGCCCTCGGCGGTGATCGGCATCCCGGTCAGCTCCATCGCGCGGCCCTCGCTGAGCGCGGTCAGCAGCGACAGGTGCGGCCGCAGCAGCTGCCAGATCCCCGCGCCGATGATGGTGTCCGGCTTGGGCGCGGACACACTGGCCCGCACCAGCCGGGCCGGTCCGTCGAGGGGCTCGAACACCGCGTGCACCTGGGCCTGCGCGGCGGTCGGATGCTCGTGCAGGTCGACCCCGAGCGGCAGCAGACGGCCGGTGGCCGTGCCGGTGGCGGGAGCGGGGCTGGCCAGGGTCAGCAGCATCGCGCGGGACCACAGGTCGGCCCAGCGCCGCAACGGGATCCGGTCCAGCGCCGTCCCGGGGCAGGAGGCGGCGAGCTCAGCCGCGAAGCCGTCCAGCAGGGCGGCCAGCCGGCGCAGGCCGGGTGCCGGCAGCAGCGCGGAGATCACCGGTGCGGCACCGGAAACCAGGTCGTGGTCGATGCCCTGCCACCCGGCGCGGGCCAGGTCGGCCAGCCAGGACCGGGCGGCGGCAAGCAGGTTCGGTGACTCGGGCGAACCCGGCGTGGGTTCGGTGTCCTCGCCAAGGCCGCGGCCGGTGGCCTCGGTGACGCGGGCCAGCAGCGCGTCGTGCACCGAGCCGAACAGCGCGGCGCGGGCCGCGGCGAGGACGAGGAAGTGCTCCTCCCCCGCCGCGCCCGCCGCGGTCTTCTCCACCGCCTCGGCGACCCGGTCCGCCAGCGGTGACCCCGCGAGGGCGTCGGCGAGCCCGATCAGACCGGCGGGCTGCGGACGGAGCAGCCCGGCGACCAGCGTCCCGTCAAAGGCGTCGATCGCGGTCAGGGCTTCGTCAAGTCCGGCAACGGGATCGGCGAGCAGGTCGGCGCGCATCACACCACCGCCCTGGTGGAGGGGAACCACTGCATCTCCGGCAGCGGCGCGGTGCTCGGGGCGAGCTCCAGGTAGGCCAGGTGCCGCAGGAACTGGCTGAACACCGGCGCGGCCGCGGCGCTGTCCCCCTGCGGCGGGTTGGCGTGGCTCATGGTCGCGGCGATGTCCTGCGCGGTCAGCTCCCCGGGCTCGACCCGCAGGTAGCGCGCCACCCGCTCGCCGCCGTACTGCAGGACCGCCTCGGTGACCATCGCCAGGATGTGGTTGCAGAAGTAGCCGCGGGCGCCGCCGCACGGGCGGTTGTTGTTGGTGCTACAGGTGAACGCGTACGTGCCTGCCGCGACCGAGGAGACGTACACCCGCCCGATGTCCGAGCCACTGGACACCACCCCCTGCACCCGTCCGTCGGCCAGTTCGACGAACGGGACCTTGGCCAGTTTGCGCGGCCGGGCGGGCGCCAGCACCCGGGCCGTGCTCGACCTCTGCCAATCGGACAACGCACCATCTCCTTCTGCCGAGTCCCGGTCACACCACCGTGACGGGGACTCGGCAGAACGTAGTGGCGGCCACCGACAATTCCGATCTTGCCCAGCTCAGCCGCCCGGCCCGCCGATCTGCACCACCCCGTTGAGCGGCGTGCCGACCGAGGTCCTGGCCACCGCGGCGGCGACGCAGTTCGCACAGCAGCCCGGGTACTGGCCGCCCCCGCCGCAGGGGCCGTACGGACCACCGCCACCGCCCGGCTCCCCCGCCGCTGACGATCCCGGCGCACCGCCGGAGCAGCCCCGCCAGCCCTCTTGTGGCCGGTCACAACCCGCGGTGGAAAAGTCTGGATCCTGTTCCGTACTCAGCCGAACCGCCCGCTGTGATGATGTCGGGCATCCGGCCACGAGGAGGAACAATGGCGTACCGACCAAGGCGGATGGCAGGGCTGGCGTTCATCACGGCGGCCCTGCTCCTGGCCCCTGTCCAGGCCGCCGCGGCCCCGCCCGGTCACTTCGAGGCGCCGGGGCCGCACGCGGTCACCAAGGTCAGGGGCGGCCCCGACCACACCCTCTACTACCCGAGTGACCTGGGCCGGGGCGGTGTCCAGCACCCGGTGGTGATCTGGGGCAACGGCACCGGCGCCTCCCCCGAACCCTATGACGCGCAACTGCGGCACCTGGCCTCCTGGGGCTTCGTGGTCGCGGCGGCGAACACCACCCAGGCGGGTTCCGGCCGGGAGATGCTCGACGGCGCGCGCTTCCTGATCGCCGAGGACGCCCGGCCGGGCAGCGTGTTCCACGGCAAGATCGACGAGACCAGGGTGGGCGCGGCCGGTCACTCCCAGGGCGGTGGCGGCGCGATCGCGGCAGGCGCGGATCCGTTGGTGGACACCACCGTTCCGCTGATGCCGGGTCCGCAGGGTTCGGTGCCCGCGCTCAACGGGCCGAGCCTGTTCCTGGCGGGGCAGCTCGACCTCATCGTGCCCTCGGTCTACGTCCGCGGCCGTTACTCCTGGGCCGGGCACGTGCCGGCGGTCTTCGCCGAGCTGAAGGGAGCTGACCACTTCTTCCCCGGTGAGACCCGCATCCGGGCTGCCGGTGTGCTGACCGCCTGGTTCCGGTACTGGCTCTCCGGTGACGCGAACGCCCGGGAGATCTTCTTCGGCGCGGACTGCCTGCTGTGCCAGGACAAGTCCTGGTCCTCGGTGGCCCGCAACGAGAAGGCGAGGCAGCTCAGCGGCTGAGCCCGTTCAGCGCGGGGCCGAACCAGTCCGCCAGCGCCTCGGGCAGCCCGGTCAGCTCGGCGCCCGGGGCGGCCCAGGCGACGTAGCCATCCGGGCGGAGCAGCACCGCGGCCAGTTCCGGATGGGACGGGCAGGTCGCGCGGACCAGCCGGACCCGGTCGGCGTGGCCTGCCCCGGCCTCGCGGATCTCCTTGCCGCCCAACAGGTCCAGCAGCACCGCGCGGCCCTGGCCCAGCAGCACCGGCAGCGGGTCGGCACCCACCAGTTCGAGCGGCGGCGCGAACCGGCCGACGAGGGGATGGGCGGAGTCAGGGGCGTAGTCGATGTCGATACCGTTGGCCATCTCGATGAAGTGGCGCTTGGCCGCCGGGATCGTCAGCGTCTCCCGCAACACCTCGCGCAGCGCGGCGACCTGGGCGCCGGGCCGCAGCAGCGCCACCTGGGCCCTGGTGTTGCGCAACACCCGCTCCCCCACCGGGTGCCGCTCGGCGGTGTAGCTGTCCAGCAGCGACTCCGGCGCCAGGCCGCGCACCACCAGGCCGAGCTTCCAGCCGAGGTTCATCGCGTCCTGCAACCCGAGGTTGAGGCCCTGCCCGCCGATCGGCGAGTGCACGTGCGCGGCGTCCCCGGCCAGCAGCACCCGGCCCCGCCGGTAGGTCTCGGCCTGTCTGGTGTTGTCGCTGTACCGGATGGCGGCCGCCAGCTCGGTGATGGTCACCTCGGTCCCGCTGACCCGGCTGATGCTGGCCGCCATCTCCTCGGCGGTCACCGGCTCGTCCCGGTCGGCCGGTCCGCCGTCGAACTCGATGGTGGAGATCTCCCCCGGCACCATCGACAGGCTCAGCAGCCCACGCGGGCCGTGCAGGGCGGGGGTGACCGCGCCGGGATCGGCGAGCTGGGCCACCGCCGTCCGGCCGGTCATGGTCGCGTCCGTGCCGGGGAAGGCGATCCCGGCCCGCTTGCGCACGGTGCTGCGGCCGCCGTCACAACCCACCAGGTAGGCCGCCCGCACCGAGCTCCCGTCGGCCAGCACCGCCCGGACCCCGCCGTACTCCGGCAGCACGTCCACCACCGGGCAGCCGGCGCGGATCCGGACGCCCAGCTCTGCCGACCAGGCGGCCAGCAGCCGCTCCAGCACGTGTTGCTGGAGTAGGAACTGGGTGGGCGCACCCTCGGGATCGGCCGCGTCCTCGATCAGCGGCAGACCGCCGAAGTGACCCTTGGCCCGGTTCTCCGCGAGCAGGCGCACCATCTCGCGGGTCGGGTCCTCGCTCTTGGCGCCGAAGGCGAGCATCTCGAACAGCTCGGCCTGGGCCTCGGCCAACCGGTCGGTCAGTCCGCGCAGCCGCAGCGACTGCACGGTCCGGCCGTTGAGTCCGCGCAAGCCCAGGCTGCGGGTCCGGCGCAGCGCCCCGTCGGCCGCCTCCAGCACCAGCGGATCGGCCCCGGCCAGGCGCAGCTCGGCAGCCAGCAGCAACCCGGTCGGCCCGCCGCCCACCACGATGACATCAGTCAGCGCACTCACCCTCACTTACGGCGTATATGTACGCTGTAAATATGATATGTACGCTGTAAACCTGTCAAGCGAGGGAGATCCAGATGACGCGCAGGGAGCCGTTGAACCGGGAGAAGGTCCTGGACGCGGCCCTCGCGCTGGCCGCGGCGGAGGGCCTGGACGGGTTGTCCATGCGCAAGCTGGCCAAGTCCCTCGGCGTCGAGGCGATGGCGCTGTACAACCACGTGGCGAACAAGACCGACATCCTGGACGGCATCGCCGCGCGGGTGTACGCCGAGATCGAGCGCCCCGACCCGGCGCTGCCCTGGGCCGAGCGGGTCCGTGCCACCGCGCTGAGCTTCTACCGCGTGCTCAGCCGCCACCCGGTGGTGCCGCTGGCCCTGGTCACCGACCAGGCCAACCCCACCACGCTGCGCGCGCTGCAACCGATGGACGACCTGATCGGCGCGCTCTACGAAGCCGGCCTGGACGATGACGGGGTGCGCCAGGCACTGGGCGCGCTGAACGGCCTGATCTTCGGCTCACTGCTGTTGACCACCGCCGGGTTCGCCCGCGCGCACAGCGAACCCG
The DNA here is from genome assembly GCF_053591555.1 of Crossiella sp. NPDC003009. Lineage (NCBI taxonomy): Bacteria > Bacillati > Actinomycetota > Actinomycetes > Pseudonocardiales > Pseudonocardiaceae > Crossiella > Crossiella sp. NPDC003009. The sequence continues at coordinate 12,074 of NZ_JBSFUA010000035.1, forward strand.
CCGAGACCGGGCACACCGAGATCTACCTCCGGCGGGTGGATCCGGCCAAGCTGCCGCACCTCAGCCGGGCGCTGCCCGCACTCGGCGCGGCCCGGCCGGAACAGGACTTCGAGCGGGCGCTGGACCTGTTGCTCACCGGCCTGACCGCAGCCGCTCCTTCCTGATCGGCAGTTTCACCGGAGGTTTCCCCGTCGCGACCACCTCGCCGTGATGATGTTGCTGGAAAAGTGCTTCGTGGCCCGCCCGCCTTGCACCACGGAGGAACCGCACCATGCACCATCACCTGCCCCGGTCGTCGCCGCCAGGCGGCCGGGCCCGTTCCCTGCTCGCTCTCGGTCTCGGCCTGGCCCTGCTCGCCACCGGCTGCACCGGGCCGGAACCCAGCCAGCCGCCCAAACCGTTCGTGCTCCAGGACGCCGGGATCGCCGAGATCGGGCGCGCGCTCGGCTCGGGCGCGCTGACCAGTGTCGAGCTGACCGCGATGTACCTCAACCGCATCCAGGCCTACGACGCCAACGGGATCAGGCTGAACTCGGTGGTGGTGCCCAACCCGGAGGCGCTGGCCGAGGCCGCGGCCGCCGACCAGCGGCGCGCGGCGGGCAAGGTGCTCGGGCCGCTGGACGGGATTCCGTTCACGGTCAAGGACAGCTACCTGGTCAAGGGGCTCACCGTGGCCTCGGGATCACCGGCGTTCAAGGACCTGGTGGCCGGCGGTGACGCCTTCACCGTGCGCAAGATCCGCGAGGCCGGCGGGGTGCTGATCGGCAAGACGAACATGCCGCCGATGGCCGCCGGTGGCATGCAGCGCGGGCTGTACGGCCGCCCGGAGAGCCCGTACAACCGCGACTACCTGGCCGCGGCCTGGAACTCCGGTTCCTCCAACGGTTCCGCGGTGGCCACCTCGGCCGGCTTCGCGGTCTTCGGCATGGGCGAGGAGACGGTCTCCTCCGGCCGCTCCCCCGCCTCCAACAACGCACTCGTCGCCTACACGCCCTCCCGCGGCCTGCTCTCCATCCGCGGCAACTGGCCACTGTGGCCGGTGATGGACGTGATCGTCCCGCAGACGCGCGGCATGGACGACCTGCTCACCCTGCTCAACACCATCGCGGTCAAGGACGAGGAGACCGCCACCGACTTCTGGCGGGACCAGCGCGCGGTCGCCCTGCCGCCGGTGGAGCAGGTGCGACCGGCCGACCACGCCTCGCTGCGGAAGCCGGATGCGTTGCGCGGCAAGCGGCTGGGCGTGCCGAAGATCTACATCGGCGAGGACCTGGGTGGCACCGACCCGATCGAGATCCGGCCGTCGGTACGCGCCCTGTGGCAGCAGGCGGCCGGGGACCTGCGCAAGCTCGGCGCCGAGGTGGTGCCGGTGGACTTCCCCGTGGCGCACAACCAGGAGCTCGACCGGGTCGGCGCGGTGTCGGCCTACGAACGCGGCCTGCTGCCGCCGGAGTTCCTGCGCACCATGGAAAAGGTGGACGCCTACAGCGCGGAGCGGTTCCTCAAGTCCGTCGGCGACCCCCGGCTGAGCTCCTGGACCCAGGTGGACATGGCCAAGGTCTTCCCGGTCGACCCCGGCTCGATCGAGGAGAAGGAGGGCGTGGACAACCTGGAGTTCTTCCGCAACCATCCCCGGCTGGTGGCCGAGGGGGTGCCCGCCCAGTGGAGCGAGGTGCCGGGACTCGCGGAGTCGTTGCGGGGCCTGGAGAACACCCGCAAGGCCGACTTCGAGGACTGGCTCAAGGCGCGTGGCCTGGACGGCGTGGTGTTCCCGGCCAACACCGACATCGGCCGGGCCGAGGCGGATGTGGACAAGGCGGCCAACGCGGCGGCCAGGAAGAACGGCAGCCGGCTGTCCACCATGAACCAGACCATGCGGCTGCTGGGCATCCCGAGCGTGTCGGTGCCGATGGGGCTGATGGAGGACACCCGGATGCCGGTGAACCTGACCTTCGCCGGCCCGGCCTACCAGGACAACACCCTGCTGTCCTTCGCCTACGCCTACGAGCAGGCCACCCACCGCAGGGTGCCGCCCACCCGCCCGGCCCCGCTGGCCGATGAGACCATCGAGCTGGCGAACAACCCGTTCCCCGAACCGGGGAAGCGCTCCGAGCGGGACGGCCCGCAGGTCACCCTGACGTCCACAGTGGACGGAGAGGTGCTGAAGGTCAACGGCACCGCCGCCGATCCCAGTGGCATCGCGCAGACCCGGTTGTACGTCAACGGTGAGCGGCTCAGCACCACCGGTGACGAGAAGGCGTGGGCGGCGGAGGTCCCGCTGGCGAAGTACCGGTCCTCCGGCGCGCACCGGGCGGACAGCCTGCTGGTGCTCGCGGTGGTGAAGGACCGCGGCGGCAACACCACGGTCAAGACGGTGACCACCCGGCTGACGTGAACCGCGGTCCGTGCCCTGCCAGGACGGGCGGGGCACGGACCGGTTCTTCAGTGGATGCCGCTGGTCTCCAGCCGCCGCACGATCCCGGTGGCCAGCTCGACCACATCCGGTTCCCCTTGCGGGGTCTGGACGGTGGTGCCGTCGACCGGGATGTCGGCCGGCTTGTCCACGCCCGCGCACTCCGAGCGGGTGGCCGGCAGGATGCCGTCGACCAGGTAGCGGTTGACCGTGCTGTCCACGCAGGCGCCGCCGCTGCCGTACTGGCCGTGCTCACCGTCGTTGGGCACGCTGACCAGGTGGTGCCGCAGGGTTTCCGCCATCGCCACGCCGTTGGGGTAGGCGGTCTGGGTGTCGCCCTCGGCGTGCACGACCAGGCCGGTCGGGTAGGTGGTGCGGGTGATCTCAGGCAGCGGCTCGGTGCGGGTGAAGCCGCGGAAGGCGCAGTTGGCAGGCGCCAGGAAGGACACCGTGCGGCCGTAGGGGTGGGTGTCTCGCCACTGCCGCATGTCCCGGTAGTAGTCCCGCTGGTCGCTCGGCCAGTCCCACTCGCAGGTCACCGCCTGGAAGGTGCCGGCCGAGGTCGGCTTGACCAGCGAGCGCTTGGCCAGCTCCAGCAGGGCGGCGTTGCGCTTGGCCAGCTCCGGGTTCCCGTTGCCCGGCAAGGAGTCCAGCAGTTCGCGGACCTGCTGGGAAAAGCCGGCCCACACCGCGCGGTAGCGGGTGTAGAAGCCGGTGAAGGTGTCCAGGTCGGTGACATCGCCCAGCCCGCCGACCGGCTTGGTGGCCAGTGCGGCGGCGATCTCGTCCAGTCCCGCGCGGACCTGCGCCGGGGTGGTGCCCAGGCGGAAGGTCTTGTGCCGCGCGGCGGTCCAGGCGGCCCAGGAGTCGAAGTTGAACTTGATCGAGTGCGCCGAGTCGAGGTCCTGCTCGTGCCAGGTCTTGTTCGGGTCCATGGCCGAGTCCAGGACGCTGCGGTCCAGGTTGCGCGGGAACAGCGTGCCGTACACCGCGCCGAGCCAGGTGCCGTAGGAGTAGCCGAAGTAGTTGATCTTCTTCTCACCCAGCGCGCCGCGGATGACGTCCATATCCCGCGCGGTGTTGCGGGTGGTCACGTGCTTGCGGTAGTCGCCGCCCGCGCGCACGCAGCCGTCCTCGACGTCCCGCGCCTTCGCGGTGAAGTTCGGCAGCTGCGCCTCGGTCGGCCGCGAGGGCTGCGGCAGCTCCAGCAGACTGGCCGCACAGCGCAGCTGGGTGGACTGCCCCACCCCGCGCGGATCGAACCCGACCACGTCGTAGACCCGGCCGACCGGTTGGCCGGCGAACCGGTTCGGCAGCCCCAGTCCCGAACCGCCAGGGCCGCCGGGGTTGACCAGCAGCACCCCGCGCCGACCTGCCTGGTCGGTGGCCTTGCGGCGGCTGATCGCGACCTGCACCCGCTCCGCGCCGGGCTTGGCGTAGTCCATCGGGACCACCACCGTCGCGCATTCCAGCCCGGCCAGGGCCGCGCACGGCGCCCAGCTGAGCTGCTGCTGGTAGAAGGCCTTCAGCTTGGCGGGCACCCCGTCGGCGGCCAGGGCGGGCACCCCGCCCGCGCCGAGTAACGCCACACCCGCCGTGACCGCCACGCCCCACTGCCGCAACCGCACCCTGATCTCCCGTCCGTAGCCGAAAGATCAATCCTCGCCCGGCAGGCCGGCGAGGTCTACCTACTTGCGTCCTGGCGGCGCACCATCTCGTTGATCCAGCTGGGCGCGAACGGAGACGTGCAGTTCGGCGGGGTCGGGTAGTCCTTGAGCACCTCAAGGCGCTCCCCGATGTCCAGGGCGCGGGCGCGGTGCTCAGCGTGCTCGATGCCGATCTGGGCCAGGCAGTGGTTCATCGCCCACTGCAGCCGGTCCGGGGCGTCCTTCATCCGCGCCTCGATCAGGTCGAGCAGGCCGGACAGGTCGAGGCCCTCGGGCTTCTTCACCACGCGTTCGCTGGTCAGCGCCCAGCCCGCGCTCGCCACCACCGGGTCGGGGTCGGCGAACCAGGCCTGGCGCAGCTCCTCGGCGTGCGGGCCCTTCTTCACCACGTAGTTGACCAGCCAGTCGTGCACCTTGGGGGCGCGCGCCTCGCGCAGCATGGCGTCCAGCTCGTCCCGGTCGAAGGCCTTCGGGCGGCAGATCAGCAGCGCCAGCAGCCTGGCCGCGGTGTCGCCCGTGGCCCAGAGCTGGCGGGCCAGGTCCTGCTGGGTCTTCAGCCGCTTGGCGATCGCGCGCAGCTTGGTCAGGTTCACCCCGTGGTCGTCGCCGTGCTTCTCGTTCACCGCGCGCATCTTCGGGTCCTCGAGCGCGGCCAGCTCGGCCCGCAGCTCGGCCACCGTCGTCTCCGCCACCGCTGTCTCCTCGCCTCACCAGTGGCCGCCAGCCTACGAGCAAGCCCCGACAAACCAGGTGACCAGCGGGGGCGCGGCGTGGGTCACATCCTGGGAAATGGCTACGGCCCGGCCGACCGGCCGACCGAGGATGACCGGGTGACGCTCACCAGCGAGACCCCCGCACCACTGACCTTCCGCTCGCTGCTCCCGCTGGCCTCGGTCAGCATCTCCGTGGGTCTGGCCGTCGCGCTGGCGATGCCGTTCCTCGGGCTGTTCCTGACCACCCAGGTCGGCGTCGGCCCGGTGGGCCTTGGCGGCTTCCTGCTGGTCATGCCGTTGGCGGGGCTGGTGGTAAGCGCGTTCCTCGGCAGGCTGTCCGACCGGCGGGCGATCCGGCGCAACCTGCTGGTGGCCGGATCGGTGGCGGGCGCGCTGGGCTCGCTGGCCTTCGCCGTGGTGCGCGACTACTGGGTGCTGCTCGGCATCTCGGTGACCCTGCTGGCGGTGGCCTCCTCGGTGCTGGCGCAGATGTTCGCCTACGCGCGGCAGGCCGTGGAGCGCAGCGGGTCGAGCAGGGCGCCGGTGGTGATCAGCAGCCTGCGCACGGTGATCTCGCTGGCCTGGGTGGGCGGGCCGCCGCTGGCCGCACTGCTGGTGTCCTGGGCCGGGTACGCCGGGCTCTACCTGGCCAGCGCCGGGTTCTACCTGCTGGTCGCGGCGTTCACCCTCCGGCTGCCGGAGCTCGGCGGCAGCACCTCCACCCGGCCGGTCGGTCGGCTGGGCGGCCCGGCGCGGCCGCAGCTGGTGTGCGCGGTGCTGGCCTTCGCCGCACTGCAGGGCGCGCTGTCGCTGGGCGGCAAGGCGCTGCCGCTGTACGTGACCACGGACCTGGGCGGCACCGAGTCCGACGCCGGCCTGATCCTCGGGCTGTGCGCCGCCCTGGAGATCCCGCTGATGCTGGGCTTCGGACTGCTCGCGGTGAAGCTGGACCAGCGGCGGCTCGTGCTGCTCGGCGCGGTGGTCTCGGTGGTGTACCAGGCGAGCATGGCGGCCACCGTGGCCACCTGGCAGGTAGCCGCGGCCCAAGCGCTCAACGCGGTGGTGATCTCGGCGCTGATGGGCGTGGGCATCTCCTACTTCCAGGCGCTGGCTCCGGACCGGCCGGGGTTCACCACCACGCTGTACTCCAACACGCTGACCGCGGGCGGCATGCTCGCCGGCCCGCTGCTCGGCCTGGCCCACCAGCTCGGCTACCGCACCGCATACTTGATGAGCCTGGCCCTGGCCGTGCTCGGCGTGGTGCTGCTGGTCATAACCGGGATGATCGCGTGCAGGGCCGGTGTTGTGCCTGGTGGCGAGACGAGCGAGAGAGCGGAGCGAGAACATGACCGCGGCGAGTGAGAAGGCCGTGCTGGCCGGTGGCTGCTTCTGGGGCATGCAGGACCTGTTCCGCAGGCACCCCGGCGTGCTCACCACCCGGGTCGGCTACACCGGCGGCGACGTGCCCAACGCGACCTACCGCAACCACGGCAGTCACGCCGAGGCCATCGAGATCGTCTTCGACCCGGCGCGGCTGAGCTACCGCCAGATCCTGGAGTTCTTCTTCCAGATCCACGACCCAAGCACCCGGAACCGGCAGGGCAACGACATCGGCGCCAGCTACCGCTCGGCCATCTTCTACCTGGACGAGGAGCAGAAGCGCCTCGCCGAGCAGGTCATCGCCGAGGTGGACGCCTCCGGCAAGTGGCCGGGCAAGGTGGTCACCGAGGTCACCCAGGCGGGGGACTTCTGGGAGGCCGAGCCGGAGCACCAGGACTACCTCGAGCGCTACCCGAACGGCTACACCTGCCACTACGTGCGGCCGGAGTGGCAGCTCGGCGAGCGCTGACCCTGGGATTACCCTGATCTTCCTGGCGGTGCGCCGCCCTTGTGGGCAGTATCGGGTCGTGTGAGACCTGCTACCACACGTAATCGAACCCTGCTGACGTTGGTCGCCGGCGCGCTGGCCGTATCCGGCGCGGTCGTGGCGCCGGGCGTGGCCTCGGCCGCACCGGCGCCCTCGGTCAACTGGCAGCCCTGTCCGGACGCCGCCGGCGTCGACTGCGCGACCATCGACGTCCCGGTGGACTGGGCCAAGCCCACCGGTGACAAGATCCAGATCGGGCTGGCCCGGCGCAAGGCCAAGGACCCGGCCAAGCGCATCGGCTCGATCCTGATGGACCCGGGCGGCCCCGGCGGCTCCGGTGTCGGCTCGGTCAAGTCGGGCGAGCTGTTCACCGAGGCCGCCCGCGAGCGCTTCGACCAGGTCGGCTTCGACCCGCGCGGGATCAACACCAGCAGCAAGCTGCTCTGCGACCGCGACCTGGCCAGCCAGGCCACCGCGGCGCGGCATCCCACCAGCCAGGCCGACTTCGACAAGCTGGCCGGGCTGAACCGGGCGCTGCACGACAGCTGCCGGGCCAACTCCGGCAAGCTCGCCGACCACGTGGACAACCTGAACACCGTCCGGGACATGGACGCCATCCGGGTCGCCCTCGGTGAGCAGAAGCTGACCTACGTCGGCTACTCCTACGGCAGCCTGATGGGCCAGCAGTACGCGGAGAAGTTCCCGCACCGGGTCCGCGCGCTGGTGCTCGACGGCAACATGGACCACAGCCTGAAGACCGCGTGGGACTTCATGCGCAGCGAGACCGCGCCGGTCGAGCTGGGCTTCGTCAAGTTCGCCAACTGGTGTGACACCACCACGACCTGCGCGCTCCACGGCCAGGACACCAAGAAGGTCTACGCCGAGCTCAAGGCCAAGGCCAAGGCGGGCAAGCTGATCGGCTCCGGCGGCAAGCCGGTGGACTTCTACCAGCTGGCCGGTCAGGCCTTCGGCGTCACCCGCCCGGCGAACTGGACCCACCTGGCCACCGCGCTGCGCAACCTCAAGGACGGCTCCGGTTCCGAGGCGCTGGAGGCCCTGGCCGGCCCGGTGGCCAACGTGCCGTACCCGTCGATCTGGTGCAGCGACTGGAGCTACCCGGTGCGCGACTACGCCGAGTACCAGCGCCTGCGCGACCGGCTGTCCCGCCAGTTCAGCAACGTCGAGTGGACCCCCTACGTCGACCACGCGCTGACCTGCGTGAACAGCGGCACCAAGACCACCAACCCGCAGCGCCGCCTGGAGATCCGCAACGCGCCGCCGCTGGTGATGATCGGCAACATCCACGACCCGGCCACCGTGTACGAGTGGAACGTCACCGCGGCCAGGCAGAGCGGCGCCCACCTGATCACCTATGAGGGCTGGGGCCACACCGCCTACCGGCAGACCGGTCCGAGCCCGTGCGTGAACGCGGCGGTGGACGAATACCTGATCAACCTCAAGACGCCGAAGCGGGGCCTGTCCTGCCCGGCGACCGAGAAGCCCGGCGCGGCCGAGACGGCCAGCCAGGAACCGATGGCCGGCCCGTACCAGGCCGCCTGACCGACGGTGGTGGCCACGGACTCGCCAGGCGGGTCCGTGGCCCCCGCGGTCACGCTGGCGGGCTGAGCGGCAGCCGCAGCACGAACTCCCCGTCGTCGACCTCCCCGGTGAGCTCGAAGCCGAACCGCCGGTAGAACGGCCACGGCTCCCCCTCCCCCGGCTGGTAGCTGGTGAGCAGCTCGGTGCCCCCGTCCGCGCGGACGAGCGCCACCACCAGCCGCAGCACCTGCTCGCCGTAGCCGCACCGCTGATGCCGGTGGTCGATCAGCAGCCGCCACAGGAAGTACCGGCCGAGGACGCTGGGACGGCCGGGCGGCACGTCCCAGCTGAGCATCACGAAGCCGACCGGCTCGTCCCCGGCGTAGACCGCCCGGTACCAGGGCTCGGCCTCCGGGGCCGCCGCGGCGTCGGCCAGCGACTGGGTCACCGAGGCGACGAACTGCTCCTGGTCGGGCCGCACGCGCAGCGCGCACACCGCGTCCCGGTTCTCCTCGGTGATCTCGCGCAAGTGCACTTCCGGTGTCCCCATGGCGCTACCTTCCCACGGCGGGCGCGCCGGGTTCGCAGTTGCTCAGCGGCCTTCCCGGTCGTCGAGCCGGGCGCGGTAGGCCACCCGGTCCGGGCTGTCCGGGCGCAGCGCGCGGTCGTCGCGGAACAGCTTGCGGATGGCGTTGAGGACCGGTTCGGGGGTGATCGAGGCGGCCGCCGCGAGCGCGCCGACATAGCCGGGGACCGCGATCTCGGCCCGGCGGGTCCGCACCGAGCGCAGCACGGCGGCGGCGATGGCCTCGGGGGTGACCTTGGGGATGGGCTTCATGTCCAGGCCCGCGGACAGGGCGGTGTCCACCGCGGAGGGGAGCACGGTGGTGATGCTGACGCCGCGGCAGGCGTACTCGCGGCGGGTGGCGGCGCTGAGGCCGACCACGGCGAACTTGCTCGCGTTGTACATGGCCAGTCCGGGCACCGGGAACTTCCCGGCCAGCGAGGCGATGTTGACGATGTGGCCGCGGCCGCGAGCCAGCATGCCGGGCAGGGCCAGGCGCATGCCGTGCACCACGCCGAACAGGTTGACCTCCACCATCAGGCGGTTCACCCGCTCGTCCAGGTCCAGGAAGCCGCCGTTGGGCATCACACCGGCGTTGTTGACCAGCACGGCCAACTCGCCGTCGGCAGCCTCGGCCAGGAAGGCGCGGAAGGAGTCCTGGTCGCGGACGTCGAGGTGGTGCGCGGTGCCACCCAGCTCGGCCGCGGTCTTCTTGGCCAGCGCCAGGTCCAGGTCGCCGATGGCCACCCGGGCGCCCTGGGCGGCGAAGGCGGTCGCGGTGGCGCGGCCGATGCCCCGCGCGCCACCGGTGATCGCGACCGTGGCCCCGCGCAGGTCCAGGGGCGGGTAGCGGGTCATGCGGCGACTCCCCTGGCGATCGCCGCGCGCACCCGGTCGGGCGCGTGCAGCCTGGCTGCGTCCATTGTGGACTGAACTCGGCGCGGGTCCACGAAGTTGAAGCCCATCGCGGCCAGTTCGGCCGGGCCTGGTTCGACGCGGATCACCTTGGTGCCGCGCAACTTGCGGAGCTCTCGGTTGAGGCCGAGGGTCATCCGGCGGCGCAGCAGGCGTTCCAGGCGGGACAGGCCGGTGGCGGGGGCCGGGTGTTCGCTGGTCATCGGGGCCAGCACGACGAGCTCGTCCAGTTCCAGCGGGGCGAGCAGGTCGGCGGAGACCGAGGAGACCGTGCCGCCGTCCAGGTAGTGCCGACCGGCGATCAGCACCGGTGGGAACCAGCCGGGGATGGCCCAGGACGCGGCGATCGCCTGCCCCAGACCGGCTTTCGGCGCATCCGGCGATCCGAAGGCGACCCTGGCACCGGTGGCGGCGTCGGCGGCCACGATCCAGGTGGCCGGGTGCGCGACCCAGTCGCCGACGCTCGCGGTCCGCTCGTCCGCGCGTCGCTCGTCGGCGAGCCGGGCCCCGAGCTCGCGCAGCCAGCCCGCGTCGCCACCGCCCCTGGGCAACAACCCGGCCAGCCGCGCGGTCAGGTCGATCTCGCCGCGCGCCAGCAGTCCGCGCGCGGGCCAGTCCAGGCGGGGCAGCGGCGGCCGTTTCCCTGGGTGGTGGGCCAGGTGCCGGGCGAGGACCGGGTCGTCGGTGGCTCCGTCGAGGGCGGCCACGATGTCGTCGGCGGAACGGCCGGAACCCAGCAGGGCCACCACCTCCGAGCCCGCTGAGGTGCCGAGCAGGACCTCGGCGGTGCGCGGGTCCCAGTCGAGTTGCCGTTGCACCGCTTGCAGTGCGATGGCGGTCCAGGCGAAGCCGAGGGTGCCGCCGCAGCCGATCGCGAGTCCCCGCCTAGGCCGTGCCCGCACAGTCTCGTCTGCGGGAGTCGTGATCGGTTCGGTCGCTGGCGGTGCGGCCGGGACGCCCTCGTACCGGGCGTACTCGGGCGTTCCGGCCGTGCCGCCAGCGACCGAACCGGCGCGGCTACCGCGGGCGGGACTGTGCGGGCGCGGCCTAGACATAGGAGTAGTCCGAGAGCGGGAAGCGGGAGGCTTCGCGGTGCGCGTTCACGGTGGAGGTCGGGCGGAGCAGGGTGGCCTCGCCGTGCTGGTTGAAGTAGTAGCTGTTCGCGGTGGCGCACTGGCCGAGCGCGAACACCGAGTCGCCCACCCGGTCGGTCATCCGGGCCAGGAACCGCTCGTTGGCCTGTTCGGTGACCTCGAAGACCTGCGCGCCGCGCCCGCGCATCGCGGTGAACAGCCGGTCCATGTGCTTCATCTGGCACTCGATGGTGGTGAAGTAGGACAGGCCGCTGTAGGAGTACGGGCTGTTCAGCGAGATGAAGTTGGGGAAGCCGGGCACGGTCACGCCCTCGTAGGCCTGGAACCGGTTCTCCCGCCACCACTTGCCCAGGTTCTTGCCGTCCCGGCCGATGATCTCGATGGCCGGGAAGTTGACGTCCCACAGGTTGAAGCCGGTGGCCAGCAGCAGCACGTCGATATCGGTGCGGCGGCCGTCCGCGGTGACGATGCCGCCCTCGTCGACCCGCTCGATCCGGGTGGTCTCCAGGTGCACGTGCGGGCGGGTGAAGGCGCGGAAGTAGGTGTTGGAGAAGGTCGGCCGCTTGCAGCCGAAGGAGTAGTCCGGGGTGAGCTTGCGGCGCAGCTCCGGGTCGGGCACCTGGCGGCGCAGGTGCGCGCGGCAGGACCGCTCGGCCAGCCGGTTGGCGATCCGCAGCCGCCGGTAGTGCACCACGCCGGTGATCATCAGCAGTTCCAGGATCGCGCTGCCGATCAGCCGCACCGCGCGCTGGGCCGGCGGGAAGGCCGCGAACAGCCGCCGGACCGCAGCCGGGATGCGGTAGTCGGGTTTGGCGCTGACCCAGATCGGGGTGCGCTGGTAGACGGTCAGCTCGGCGGCGACCTTGGCCACCTCGGGGATCAGCTGCACCGCGGTCGCGCCGGTGCCGATGATGGCCGCCCGCTTGCCGGTCAGGTCGTAGCCGTCGTCCCAGGCGGTGGTGTGGATGACCTTGCCGCCGAAGGAGTCGATGCCCTCGATGTCGGGCACCTTCGGCTGGGAGAGGAAGCCGGTCGCGGTGAGCAGGTAGCGCGCCGTGACGCTCTCCCCGCCCGCGATGGTCACCCGCCAGTGGGTTTCGGCGTCCTCCCAGTACGCGCCGGTGACCACGGCGCCGAAGCGCATCGAGGAACGCAGGTCGTACTTGCCGGCCACGTGCTCGGCGTAGCGCTTGAGCTCGGCGCCGGGGGCGAACAGCCGGGACCAGTGCGGGTTGGGCTCGAAGGAGTAGGAGTAGGTGGCGGACGGGATGTCCACCGCGAGGCCCGGGTAGCGGTTGACGTGCCAGGTGCCGCCGAGGTCGTCCTCCCGCTCCAGGATGAGCAGCCGGTGGAAGCCGAGCCGTTTCAGCTGGATCGCGGCGCCCATGCCGCCAAAACCGGCTCCCACGATCACGGCGTCGTACTGCGCGGCCATAGGTGACCCTCCGTAGCGGAATGGGATGTCACTAGCGGAACGATATGTCATTCCAGTGGCGGCGACAATAGACTGCGACCATGACGTCCAGTGCCACCTCGCCCAGCCGGGCCGAGCGGAAGAAGCAGGAGCTGCGCCGCGAGATCATCGACGCGGCCTTCGACTGCTTCGCCGAACGCGGGTACCACGCGACCGCGATCGCCGACATCGCCACTCGCCTCGGCATCGGGCACGGCACCTTCTACCGCTACTTCCAGAACAAGCGGGACATCGTCGACCACGTCATCGACGACCTGATCGACCGGGTCAAAACCGCGCTCACCGAGGAGAACGCACCCGACGCGGTGTCCACTTTGGACGGTTACCGGGCGCAGACCGCGCGGATCGGCGAGTCACTGGCCCGGATCTTCCAGCAGGACTCCCGGGTGCCGCGCCTGCTGCTGTTCGAGGCCGCGGGCATCGACAAGGCCATGGCCGACCGGGTGCTGGACTTCTTCGACCTGGCCACCGCGCTGACCGCCGGCTACCTCACCCACGGCGTCGAGCTGGGCTACCTGCGCGCCGACCTGGACGTGGACAACACCGCCAGCGCGATCACCGGCATGATCCTGGCCTCCGCACTGTCCTCGCTGCGCAAGCCGGAGGGCGAGCACCAGCGCAAGCTCAGCGAGGCGGTGCGGCGGCTGATGTACGACGGCATCGCGGCTCAGCCGGCCGAGCGCTGAGCCGAAGTCCGCAGCAGGTCCGCCGCCGCGGAAGGCCAGTCCGGGAAGTCGAACTCGAAGCCCGCGTCCAGCAGCCTGCCCGGCACCACCCGGCGGCTCTTGAGCAGCAGCTCGGTGTCGGAGCGGATGACGAAGGCCCCGAGCTCGGCCATCCACCTGGTCGCGGGCAGTCCGACTGGGATCCGCTGGGCGGCGCGCAACTCGCGGATGAACTCCCGCTGCGGCAGCGGATGCGGCGCGGCGAGGTTGACCGGGCCGCTCAGCTCCGGCCGGACCAGCAGGAACCGCACCGCGCGCACCAGGTCCCGCCCGTGGATCCAGGACAGCCACTGCGCGCCGCCGGCGACCGGGCCGCCCAGGCCGAGCCGGGTCATCCGGCGCAGCGCGTGGAAGGCGCCGCCGCGGCCGGGGCTCATCACGATGGCGGTGCGCAGGGCGAGCTTGCGGGTGTGCGGGGTGTCCGCCTCCCGCTGGGCGGCCTCCCAGCGCTTGGCGATCTCCACGCTGTAGGCCCAGTAGCCGGGCACGCCGGGTTCGGCGCCGCCGATCTCGCCGGTGGCCTCGTCGTTGGCGCGGTCGAAGCGGTGCGCGTAGATGGTGGCGGTGCTCATCTGCAGCCAGACCGGGGGCGGGCTGGCGGCCTGCGCGATGGCCGCGCCGACGGCCTTGGTGGAGTCGATCCGGGAGTCCATCATCTCGCGCAGGTTGGCCGCGGTGTAGCGGCAGCTCACGCTGCGCCCGGCCAGGTTGACCACCGCGTCGCAGCCGTCGATCTCCCGCGTCCACGGGCCTGGTGTGCGGCCGTCCCAGCGCACCTGGCGGATGCCGGGAGCGGCCACCGGCCGCCTGCTCAGCACCACCACCTCGTGCCCGAGCGCGGCCAGGTCGCGACCGAGGAACTCGCCGATGTGACCGGCTCCGCCGGGGATCACGATGCGCATGCCGCAACGGTAACGCAGCTTTTGAGCAGTCGCTCAATATTCCCTTCGGCTGTGACCGGTGACTCGTTTCCGCCAGCCGCTTAATCAGGGGATTGCCACCGCGAAACCGGTTACCCTAATTGAGTGAAGCTGGGGGGCCGAACACGCTTGCCTCCCCCAGCCGCAGTCCTGATCGCCACTGGCTCAGACCCGCCGGGAGCCCCACCGATGTCAAGCAGTACCGCCATTTCCGAACCGCGCCAGGAGCAAGCTCCGGTGCGCACCGGGCTCCTGATCGGAGTGCTGGTCGCCTCGGCCTTTGTCATGATCCTCAATGAGACGATCATGAGCGTCGCGCTGCGGGACCTCACCGTCGACCTCAAGGTGCCGACCACCACCGTGCAGTGGCTGACCAGCGGCTTCCTGCTCACCATGGCCGTGGTCATCCCGACCACCGGCTTCCTGCTCGAACGCTTCACCCCGCGCCAGGTGTTCCTGGTGTCGCTCTCGCTGTTCAGCCTCGGCACGCTGCTCTCCGGTGTCGCGCCCGGCTTCGAGGTGCTGCTGGCCGGCCGGATCGTGCAGGCCATGGGCACCGCGGTGATGATCCCGCTGCTGATGACCACGGTGATGCGCCTGGTGCCGCTGGAGCGGCGCGGCGCGACCATGGGCACCATCAGCATCGTGATCGCGGTGGCCCCGGCCATCGGGCCGACCATCGGCGGCGCCGTGCTCAACTGGCTGGGCTGGCGCTGGATGTTCCTGATCGTGCTGCCGCTGGCCATCGCCGCGCTGGTGACCGGCGCGCTGCTGCTGAAGGTGGAGAGCGAGACCCGGCTGGTGCCGCTGGACGTGCTCTCGGTGTTCCTGTCCGCGATCGGCTTCGGTGGCGTGCTGTACGGGCTGTCCTCCTCCGGCGAGTCCGCCGGCGGGCACGCGCCGGTGCCGCCGTGGCTGTCGGTGGTCATCGGCGTGATCTCGCTGCTGATCTTCGGCTGGCGGCAGCTGCGCCTTCAGCGGGAGGACCGGGCGCTGCTGGACCTGCGGCCGTTCACCCACCACCGCTACGTCATCGGGCTGGTGCTCTCCGCGCTGCTGTTCATCTGCCTGATCGGCGTCGGCGCGATCATGTTGCCGCTGTACCTGCAGACCGTGCTGAAGACCACGACCTTCGTCAGCGGCCTCGCGGTGCTGCCCGGTGGCCTGGTCCTCGGCCTGCTCGGCCGTCCGGTGGGCAAGCTGTTCGACAAGGTCGGCGCCCGCCCGCTGGTCATCCCCGGCGCGGCGGCCATGGCGGTGGCCATCTGGCTGTTCTCCGCGCTCGGCCCCGGCTCGCCGCTGATCGCGGTGATCGGCATCCACGTGCTGCTGATGATCGGCCTCGGCCTGATGATGACCCCGCTGATGACCGAGAGCCTGTCCTCGCTGCCCGAGCAGCTGTACTCGCACGGCAGCGCCATCCTGGCCACGCTGCAGCAGGTCGCGGGCGCGCTCGGCACCGCGGTGTTCATCACCGTGTCCACCCTGGGCAGCGCGCCCGGCGCGACCAGCCCGGACGTGGACGGCCTGCACCTGGCGTTCATGGTGGCAGGCGGCATCGGCGTGGCGGCCTTCGTCGGCGCGCTGTTCGTCCGCTCCTCCGGCAAGAGCGCGGCGGCCACGCCCGTCCACTGACCGCTTGACGACAGCGCTTGACGACAAACAGAACGGCGGTGGCCACCCGGCCACCGCCGTTCTTGTGTGTCTGGCCCGGTCTTAGCGCACAGCCGCCGGACGACAGTCCGCGGACCACCGGTTGATGTCGTACTCCGGCGTGGCCACGTCGATGGGTTCCTCCCGGCTGAGGTCGCAGCCGGGCGAGGTCAGCCGGTAGCGCCCGGCCGGACCGGCCACGCGCGCCTTCCCTGCGGCGTCGGTCCTCGCGGTGAACTCGTGCCCGTTGTGCACGTCGGTCAGCCGCAGCTCCCGGTCCGCCAGCCCCTCACCCGGGTCCGGCGAGCCGTTGCCGTTGGCGTCCTGGAACAGCTCGCCGGTGCCACTGCCGTCCAGCCCGGTCACCTTGGCCTGCGGGTCGTCGCTGGGCTCGCCGTCGTTGTACCCCTCGCCCTGGCTGAAGTCACAGGCCTGGTGCACGAAACCGCGCCCGGCGCTCTTCGGCCGCACGGTCCCACGTGCCCGGTACTCCCTAGTCTGGCCCGGCTGCACGGTGGTCCCCGCGCCGTAGGCGAGCTCGCCCCACGCCTGGTCCGAGATGTCCAGGGCGAGCCCGTTGTCGCCGCGGTCGCAGGCGATGGTGACGCCGGTCAGCGGCCGCGCGCTGATGTTGGTCAGGGTCACGGTCACCTCGCCCTCGCTCCCGGCCGGGTAGCTCGCCTTGTCCAGGGTGAGCTTGGCGCGCAACGACTCCGACAGCGGGCGTAGCGCCCGGACCGGCACCACCGTGTCGGGCGCCGAACCGTCCAGGCGGAGCGTGGTCGAGAAGTTGCTGACCCAGCCGTCCGGCAGGCTCGCCGTCGACAGGCCGTGCGTGCCCACGGGCACCCCGGGGAAGGTGTAGCGGCCCTCGGCGTCGGTGACCGCGGTGCGCTCCTCCAGCTCGTCGTGCACGCGCAGGGCCATCTTGGCTCCAGCCAGCCCCTCCCCCGGCGTCGGCGAGCCGCTCAGGTCGGCGTCGCCGTAGACCTGTCCGCTGACCGACACCTTGGTCTCCGCCGGGACCACCCGCACCAGCGCGGGTCCCTGGTCATCGGCGGGGTTCACATCGCGCGGCGAGAGCGGGCCCAGCGCGAAGTGGGCGTCGCCGTTGAACTGGCCGAGCCTGCCCCGCAGCGTGTACTCCCTGGTCTGACCCGGCAGGTAGCTCGCGCCCAGCCCGGTGGGGCCAAGATCTCCCCAGTCGGCCATGTCCTGGATGTGGAACCCGGTGCCGGAGATCGAGCGTTCGTGCTTGCGCAGGTAGTAGGCGCCCTGGTCACCGACGTTGGTCACGGTGAGCTTGACGGTGAGCGGGTCCCCGGCCAGGTAGGTCCCGCTCGGCACGGTGACCGTGCTGCGGATGTCCGGCCCGGACGCCGCGCTCGCCGTGCCCACGACCAACCCGTTGGCCAGCAACGACAACACGACCGCGCCGGTCAGGATCCGGGCGGATGAGAATGCCATGCGATGCCCCCTCGTTCGCTTCTGCCACTCACACCCTGGCGATGTGCCCAAGGTTGCCAAAAGTGACCCACGTCACTCCCCCGGCTCCGGGTAGACCATCACCAGCACGGCCCGGTCCGCGCCGGTGCGCCCTTGGTAGAGGTGCGGACGAGCGGCGTCGAAGCGCACCGAGTCGCCCGCTTCCAACTCGACCGGCGCATCGGCCGGACCAGTGGTCAGGCCACCGCTGGTGAGCACCAGGCACTCCTGGACCCCAGCCGCGTGCGCGCGGGAGTCCTGCCTGGTCTGGGCGACCTCGATGTCGTAGATCTCCACTGTGCCGCGCGCCCGCAACCGGTGCAGCAGCCGGGCGCTGACCGCCTCGCCCAGCACCTCCGGCCGGTCGTCCGCGGCGCGCACCACCTCCACCGCGACGGCGGGCCGGTCCAGCAGGTCGCCGAGCGGCACGCGCAGCGCGGTGGCCAGCGCCCACAGCGTGCTCAGGGTCGGATTGCCCTGCCCCTGCTCGATGCCGTGCAGCGTGGTCTTGCTGATGTCGGCGGCCGCCGCCAGGTCCGCCAGCGAGATACCGGCGACCGAGCGCAGCCGCTGCACGTTCCCACCGACGACTTGCGTCAACTCCATGCGTACCAGCATAGTGGTATCCACGTACCAGCACAACGAACGGGGACGCGATGACAGTGAGCAGGCTCCGGGAGATCCCCGGCATCGGAGTGGACCGGCTGGCCGACGCGGCGGACGCCACCGCCGACCCGGACCTGCTGCGCCTGGAAAACCTGGACACCGACCTCCGCCCACCCGCCATCGCCTTGGCGCACACCAGGTCGGCGATCGAGGAGGACGCCGCCAACAGCTACCTCCCGTTCCAGGGCAGGCACTCCTTACGCGCGGCCGCGGCGGCACACGTCGGCCGGATCGCCGGGCGCGAGTACGACCCGGACACCGACTGCGTGAGCGTGGTCGGCGGCCTCAACGGCATCCTCAACACCCTGCTGGCCACGGTGGAACCGGGCCAGGAGGTGGTGCTGTGCGACCCGGTCTACGCGGGCCTGGTCAACCGCGTCCGGCTGGCGGGCGGCCGCCCCCGCTTCGTCCGCACCGAGCCCACCCCGGCCGGCTGGCAGGTCGACCCGGACGCGCTGGCCGCCGCGGTCGGCCCGGACACCGCCGCCGTGCTGATGATGGCCCCGGCCATGCCCAGCGGCCTGGTCCTGGACCACCGGCACTGGGCGGCGCTGGCCGGGGCCTGCACGCGGCACAACGCCTGGTTGATCTACGACGCGGCCATGGAGCGCATCCGCTTCGACGGCCTGCCACCGAGCCACCCGGCCGCGCACGAGGGCCTGGCGGAGCGGGTGATCACCGTGGGCTCGGCCTCCAAGGAGCTGCGGATGACCGGCTGGCGGGTCGGCTGGGTGGTCGGCCCCGCGCCGATCGTGGCCGACATCCGCCTGGTGGGCCTGACCAACGTGGTCACCCAGGTCGGCCTGGCCCAGGAGGCGGCCGCGGCCGCGCTGAGCGCCCCCGACGCCGAGTCCGACGTGGCCGCGGCGACGGCCGAGTGGCAACGGCGCTGCGAGACCGTGCTCGCCCAGCTCGACGGCTACCCGGTGATCCGCCCGCACGGCGGCTGGTCGCTGTTACTGGACACCCGCCCCCTCGGCCTCCCCCCGAAGGAGCTCTCCGCCCGCCTGTTCGAGCACGGCCGCATAGCGGCCACCCCGATGAACTGGTGGGGTCCCAGCGGCGAGCACTACTTACGCCTGGTCTTCGCCAACGAGCCCGTGGCCCGGCTCAGCGATCTGGGTGAGCGGTTCCGGCGGTCGACCTAGCGCAGCGCGCCCGCGGTGGCTCCGGCTTGGATCTGCCGCTGGAACACCACATACGCGATCAGCACCGGCAGCATCGCGATGGTCAGGCCGGCGAACAGGCCGCTCCAGTCGCCGCGGTAGCCCTGGCTGGTGGACAGTGCGGCCAGGCCCTGCGCCAGCACGTAGTCGTCCGGGTCCGGGTTGAGCACCAGGGGCAGCAGGTACTGGTTCCACAGGCCGAGGAAGTTGAAGATGGCCACCGAGATCAGGCCCGGCTTGGCCATCGGCAGCATCACCCGGAAGAACACCCCGCCGTGGGAGCAGCCGTCCAGGAAGGCGGCCTCGGCGATCGCGGTGGGCAGGCCGCGGAAGAAGGCGTGCAGGAAGAAGATGGTGAACGGGGTGGCGAAGGCGGTGTAGACCAGGACCAGGCCTAGCTGGGTGCCCAGCAGGCCGAGCTGCTGCACGGTGAAGAACAGCGGCACCAGCGCCAGGAAGGTGGGGAAGAACATCGAGGCGACGAACAGGTAGTAGACGAACCTGTTGCCGGGGAAGGGATAGCGGGCCAGGGCGTAGGCGGCGAGCGAGCCGAGGAGCATGGTCAGGGCGAGTGCGCCGCCGACCACGACCGCGGAGTTGAGGAAGTAGCGGCCGATGTCGGCCTCGGTCCAGGCGCGGCCGAAGTTCGTCCACTGTGGACTTTGCGGCAGCGACCACGGGCTGGACAGGATCTCGCGGTCGGTCTTGAGCGCGCTGAGCACGGCCCACAGCAACGGGAACGCGGTGACCAGCGCCCAGGACAGCAGCGCCAGGTGCAGCGGGATCCGCCTCATGCCACCTCCACCCGTTCCCGGCGGCCCGCGCGCAGCGCCAGCACCGCGAAGACCAGCGTGCCGAAGAACAGCGCCACGCCCATCGCGGCCGCGTAGCCGAACTTGCCGTAGCTGAAGGCGGTGCGGTACAGCGACAGCCCGATCACCTCGGTCGCGCCGTCGGGCCCGCCCGGTCCCACGGTCATGATCTGCACCAGCGCGAACCCGTCCAGCGCGGCCATGCCCAGGTAGACGAAGGCCACCTGCACGTTCTCCCGCAGCAGCGGCAGGGTGATCCGCCAGAACGAGGTCCACCGGCCGGCCCCGTCGAGCAACGCGGCCTCGTAGTACTCGCGCGGGATGCTGTCGATGGCCGCGCTGAACAGCACCAGGTAGAAGCCGACGCCGGACCAGATCAGCACCGCCAGCACCGCGAACAGCGCCAGTCCCGGCTCGGCCAGCCAACTGCGCGCCAGCCCGTCCAGGCCGACCGCGCGCAGCGCGCCGTTGATCAGGCCGCTGTTCGGGTTGTAGGCGAAACCCCACAGCACGGCCACGATCGAGACCGACAGCAGCTGCGGGAAGAAGAACACGATCGAGTAGAACCGGGCCCCGCGCACCCCGGAGCGCCCGCTACGGCCACCGAAGCGGAGCATGGTTGCCAGGAATAGTCCGATCGCGACAGTGGCCACCGGCATTGTCAGCAGCAGCACCAGGTTGTTGCGCACCCCGGCCAGGAACAGCGAGTCCTCGGCCAGCTGGGCGAAGTTGGCCAGACCGACGAACCGCGCGGTGCCGCCGACCCCGTTCCAGTCGGTCAGCGACAGGTAGAAGGCCTGCGCGTACGGGGACAGCACGAACACAACGTGCAGCACCAGCGCCGGCAGCAAGGCGCAGGCGACGAAGCCCAAGCCTCGCCTACCGGACCGGGTGCTGGCCATCAGCGGGTGTACTTCTTGACGCTGCCGTCCTTGGCCAGCGCGTCGGCTGCCTGCTGCACCCGCTCGGTGAAGGCCACCGGGCTGAGCCTGCCGGTGATCAGCTCACCCACCGCGTCGTCGACCGCCTTGCGCAGCACCGGATACCAGCCGCGGTGCCGGAAGCTGACCAGTTCGGTGCCCGCGGCCTTCACCGCCGCGCTCACCGAGCCGAGGCCGCTGGAGAGAGTGAGCCCGTCGGTGGCGCCCGCGACCGAGGGCAGGGTGCCCGCGGTGCGCGCGAACTCCCGGCAGGCGTTGCGGGAGAACAACATCCGCAGGAACTCCAGGCCACCGGCCACGTTCTTCGCCTTGGCCGGGACCAGGTAGGACTCGGTGCTGGAGGCCTCCACCGCGGCCGGTTTCAGCTTGTCCGACGTGGTGCGCGCGGGCACCACGCCCATGGTCATCTGGAAGCCCTGCGGGGTGACCGCCTGCTGTTCGCTCTCCAGCCAGGACCCGGACGGGATGAACGCCGCCTTGCCCTGGCACCAGGCGGCCTGCGCCTCGGTGTGCGACAACGCTTCCGAGCCGGGCATCAGGTAGCCCCGCCCGGCCAGCTCGGCGAAGGCCTCGGCCGCGCCGCGCACCGCCTCCTGCCGCCAGGCCCCCGGTTCCAGGTTGTCCAGCGCCTTCACCAGGTCCATGCCCCCAGTCTTGGCCGCCATGGTGAGCAGCGGGTCGGTGACGTAGTCGGGGTACTTGCCCTGGTAGGTCCACGGCGCGATACCGGTCTTCTTGATCTCCGCGCAGAGTGCGAGCATCGCGTCCCAGGTGGCCGGGTAGGTCCAGCCGTGCTTGTCGAACAGGGACTTGGAGTACCACAGGCCCCACACGGTGAAGGCGTAGTTGAGGTGCACGCAGGTCCCGTCCCGGCTGCCGTCCTCCACCACCCCTGGCAGCAGGGTGGCCCGCACGGTGGTGTTCGGATCATCCCAGGACGGGGCGTCGAGCAGTTCGGCCAGGTTGGTCAGCTGCCCGGCGGCGGCCAGCGCGGAGATGTCCAGCGCGCCCGCGCCGGTGTTGTCCACCACGTCCGGCGGGGTGTTGGCCACGAACCGGGGCCGCAGCGCGTCGCCGACCTGCTGGATGCCCTTGTGGTCGATCGCCGCGCCCGGATACCGCTGCCGGTAGACCTGCCCGGCCGCCTTGACGTAGTCATCGCCGTAGCCGCCCTTGAAAACCACCACTTCCAGTGGCGCGTCCGCCCGCACCCCGAACGGGTTCCGCGGACTCCGCTCCCCGCGCGCGGCCGGCGCATCCCCGGTGCCGCCGCCGGTCACGCAGGCGCCAAGCAGGGGCGCGGACACCCCGAGCGCGGCGGTGGCGCGCAGCAGGGTCCGACGGGAGATGTTGCTCGTTGTCATGTCGGGCACCCTTCTGGTGGAGGGATTTCCGGCTCTGATCGTGACCCAGCCCGCGCGCGGTGTCGATGGCCCAACCGGTCAGGATTCAAGAAGCGCGGCCACCCGCCCGCTACCTATGGTGACCAGCATGAACACCAAGTTGCAGGTCAGCGCCATCATGCTCGGGGTACAGGACGTGGAACGCGCCAAGCGCTTCTACGTCGAGGGCCTCGGCTGCGCACTCGAGAAGGACTACCCCGGCTTCGCCACCTGCCTGCTCGGCGACGGCAGCGCCAAGCTCGCGCTCTACGAATGGGACGCCGTCGCCAAGGACGCCGGGGTCCCGGCGGAGGGCTCCGGGTTCCGCGGGTCCTCCTTGCACTTCATCACCGACTCCAGGGAGGTGGTGGACGAGGTCATCCAGGCCGCGGTGGCCGCCGGTGGCACCGTGGTCAACGAGCCGACCGCGGCCGAGTGGGGCGGGTACTCGGGGTACTTCAGCGATCCGGACGGGCACCTGTGGAAGGTCGCGACCGCGTCCTGAGCGCCGGTGGATCCAAGGCTGCCGGGGCTGTCGCCGATCGGCCCCGGCCTGCACAATGGACCCATGTCGAACACTCGAAAGGGCCATGGCGCGTAGATCGCCGGCCCAGGTCCGGGCGGACGCGCCACTCCGCCGCCCCGGCCAAGCGACCACACCCCTGCCGTCAGGCCTGTCTGCGCGTGGCCGGGTGCAGCTCGCCCGGCTCGAACGCACCCGGCTCTGGCCGGAGGCCGCCGTCGATGCGCTGCTCGGCAAGCGCACCTTCGTCCACGACCCCATGCACCGGCTGTGGGATCCCCAGTACGGCTGCGGATGGATGGCGTGCTGTCCCGATCCGGTCGAACTGAACCACGTCCTGAACCTCATCCTCGCGGTCCTGTCGCCACGGGACGCCAGGCTCATCCGCAAACGCCTGGCGGCGCTCGACGAGCTGTGGTGATCGGCCGGGACTGTCCTGCTTGGACAGTCCCGGCCGCTCGTGATCACACCGATCCTAACTGTTCGACCACGCCAGCCGACCGTCGAACCGGTCGGCATTTTGGCGACCCGTGGGTATGCTCCGGCAACATCAAGACGACGTCCGCGGACTTTGTTTCCTAAGTCCTGTCGGCATTCGAGTAAGAAAGTCGGTCAATGCTGCAGATTCATCGGGACTCGCGTTCGGTCGAAGATCTGCCCTACGAGCTGGTGGAGCGGAAGGGTGTCGGTCACCCGGACACCATGTGCGACGCGATGGCCGAGCGCATGTCGCGCTACTACTCCCAGCACTGCCTGAAGGAGTTCGGCGGGGTCGCGCACCACTGGTTCGACAAGGTGACCCTCT
Source organism: Crossiella sp. NPDC003009 (assembly GCF_053591555.1). Lineage (NCBI taxonomy): Bacteria > Bacillati > Actinomycetota > Actinomycetes > Pseudonocardiales > Pseudonocardiaceae > Crossiella > Crossiella sp. NPDC003009. Next base: position 35,399 of record NZ_JBSFUA010000035.1, read on the forward strand.
ACGGCGGCGGCGCGGACATCGACTACGGCCGTGGCGAGATCACCGCGCCGTACCGGGTGATGGTCTTCGGCAAGGGCGCCTACCGGGTGGGCAGCACCGAGATTCCGGTGCAGGACATCATGTTCCGGGCCGCCTCCGATGTGCTGTCGCAGGTCACCACCGGCTTCGACCCGGCAAAGCACCTGGTGGTCGAGCTGGGCATCGTGGACCACCACGGTTCCGGCCGTGGGGTTTCCCGGTACCAGCCGCAGTCCATCGAGGACCTGGTGAAGGTCCGCTCCGGCGGGCTGGTCTCCAACGACACCAACCTGCTGCACGGTTTCGCGCCGCTGTCCCGGCTGGAGAACCTGGTGCAGGGCCTGGAGCACCTGATCAACGGGTCCGACTTCAAGCAGCGGCACCCCGACAGCGGCTGGGACGTCAAGGTTTTCGGCAGCCGCCGCGGCGACAAGTTCAGCCTGGTCGTGAACATGCCGTTCCTGGCCGCGCACATCGAGTCGATGGACCAGTACTGGGCGCGCAAGGCGGTCATCCAGCAGGAGCTCAACGAGTTCATCCAGGGGCTCGGCATCGCCGACTACGAGCTGCTGATGAACGCCACCGACCGCAACGGCCGCCCCTACCTCACCGCGCTCGGCTCGGTGGCCGACACCGGTGACGTCGGCGTGGTCGGCCGGGGCAACCGGGTCAACGGGCTGATCACGCCGATGCGCCCGATGAGCATCGAGGCGCCCGCAGGCAAGAACCCGCTGGACCACACCGGCAAGATCTACAACGTGATGGCCATGCGGCTGGCCCAGCAGGTGCACGAGAAGTGCGGCGGGGCGACCCAGGTGCACATCTTCACCTCCAAGGAAGCGCCGCTGGAAAGCCCCGACGAGGTCGTGGTGACCGCGCCGGACCCGGACGAGGCCGTGGTGGCCGCGCTGGTCGAGGAAGCCATTGCCAACACCGGTGAGCTGACCGTCGAGCTGATCGAGAAGGGCATCACCCTGTGGTGAGTCCTGCCCAGGTGCGGCCGCTGCTCGCCGAAGTGCTGCGCACGGGCCGCCGCCAGGACACCGGACCGCTCGGCGGGCCGGTGCCGGGCGGCGGCACGCACTTCGTGACCATGGTCAAACCTGAGGTGCTGCACGGCGACCGCGCCGCCGAGGTGCTGGGCGAGGTCGTCCGGGTGCTCGGTGACGGCAAGGTGGACATCCTGCGCTGTGCGGTGACCACGGCCAGGGAGTTCGGCGAGCGGGGCTACCTGCTCCAGCACTACCCCCGCCTGCACCGGGTCGCCGCTGACGGGGCCTCAGCGCTGAGCTCCGGTGCCAGCCGGGAGTTGGCCGCACTGCTGGACTCTTCGGCGGCCACCGGCGCGCTGGGGGCCTTCGAGGCGATGACCCTGGACCCCGAGCTGGACCCGGCGGCGCTGGAGGCCCGGTGCCGCCAGGCCGGGATCCACAAGCTGGGCTCGGGCTCCTACGCCTCGGTGGTCCAGCTGCACGGGCGCGCTGTGGTGGTGCTCAACGGGTTCCTGCCGGTGCTCGCCGCGGGATATCGCGGCAGCACCGGGCTGGTCGGCCTGCTGGAATGCCACAGCGAGCGCGAGATCGAGGACCTGCGGGACAACCTGCTCGGCGAGCTGCACCCCGGCAAGGCCGATCCGGCCTCGCTGCGCGGCGCGGTGCACGCGCTGGTCGGCGGGCCGGGCGGGATCGCGCTGTCCGAGGGCCGCAACGCGGTGCACCTCTCCGCCGGTCACCTGGAAGGCATGTTCCAGAGCTGGCGCTACTTCAGCGCCGCGGACGGGCAGGGCCTGGACGCCACCGTGCTGGGCCGCTCGCTCGCTGAACTCGGCCTGCCGATGGACGCGGTGGCGGCGCTGGCCGGGGACCACAACGTGGCCGAGCAGTCCGGGGAGACGGTGTCCCCGCACGGGGCCACCGAGGGCCTCAGCCGTGAGCAGACCCTGGAGTCGGTCCGGCGCTGGACCGCGCGCTAGCCACGGCTGATCAGGTCCAGGTTCGCCGGGAACCGCGCCCAGAAGCGGGAAACCCAGCCGAGGTACCACGGGATGAACTCGGCGTCACGCTGCGCGAGCAGCGTCACGTGGTGGTACCTCGGCAGGAACCAGATCGCGCCGAGCCTGGCCAGGTCGGCCGGGTCGGCCTGCGGAACCGCCGGATTGGCGCGGAGCAGCGCCAGGAACTGGTGCACCGCCTGCGGATCCAGCTCGAAGTCGCCCCGGCCCTTGCGGCAGGACAGCCACAGCGCCTTGCCGATGTCGGCCGGCCGGTGGGAGAACCCGGTCTCGTCCCAGTCGATCACGGTCAGCGGCCGGGACTCGTGCCAGATGAGGTTCCGGCCGTGCAGGTCACCGTGGTACAGCGCGGGTTCGCCGGTCCCGGTCAGCCGGAGCGCGCCGGCCAACAGGTCACCGAGGTGCTCGTCCATGGCGCTCAACAGGGTGTCCCACTCGCCGGTCAGCATCTCCTTGGCATCACGGTGTTCCCGCTCGCCCTCGGTCAGCCAGGGCGTCGCGTAGTCCCAGACCAGTTCGGCCGGGACCGCCGCGGTGCCGGCGGCCAGTTCACCAAGCACACCGGCCAGCGCGTCCAGGTGCCGGGCCGCGTCCTCGGAGGCCGCTCCGGGCACGAACGGCCGGATCACAACCAGCCGATCCGGTGCGGCGTACCCGATGTCCAGCACCGGCGGGTACCAGTCGGTGCCGCGCAGCGCCTCGTCCACCCGCCGGATCCGCTGGCGGTCGGTCTCGGCCGAGGTGGCCGCGCAGTGCGCCTTCACCGACAGCAGCCGGTCGCCGTCGGCGAGCCGGTAGGAGCGGTTGACGCCCCTGCCCTCCAGCTCCTCGGCCGCACCGGCCTCGATGAGCCGCACCGCGCGCTCGATCACGGGCCGGACTCCCCCACGACCAGTTCGGCGCTGGTCCACCGCTCCACCGCCGCCACCAGGTCGGCCACCGGTTGCGCGCTGTCCAGGCGCAGCACCGGGCAGGTCAGTCCGGCCAGCCACTTCTCGTCGCTGGCCAGGCTGCGGCTGGCGGTGTCGTCGTCGTATCCCCTTGCCCAGTCGAGGAAGTCGTGGTGCGCCGCCTCGTTGCGGCCGCCCGGCTTGATGCTGTCGCCGTAGCGCAGCACCTCCCGCTCCAGCAACCGCGCCATCCGGGCCTGCTGGTCAATGGTGAGGAACACCACGCCCTCCAGCCGGGCCGGGATCACCTCGCCCCAGCCCTTCACCGAACCGGAGAGCACCCAGGAGTCCCTCGGCAGGAACACCGCCCGCATCAGCGCGATCCGGTCCTCCATCGGCCGCTTGTGCAGATAGGGCGGGGAGGTCGGCAGCCAGAGGTAGTCATCGGCCTCGGCGTGCGGCACCGAGTGCAGACAGGCCAGTGCCCGGCCCAGGGTGGTGGTGCCCGCCCCGCTCGCCCCCGTGATCAGCAGCCGATGCCAGCGCATGTGCCGTCCCTCGTCCCGTCCTGGTTCGCTATACAGCCTCATCCGGCCCGTGCTAAGGATAGATCACCAGGCCGGAAGGGCCGAGGCCGTCGCGCTTTCCGTTCGCGGACAACCAGATCGTTGGGGGCAACACTATGTGCCGGATCTACGGCTACTTCGGACATGGGTTCCACCCCACCGCACTCGACGGCGCGCGGGACGCCCAGCTCTCCGGCGGACCGGACGTCCAGCAGCACACCAGCGGCGCGGACTGGGGCATCGGCTGCAACCGTCTGTCCATTCAGGACCCCAGCACCGGCAGGCAGCCCTTCCACAACGCCGAGGGCACGGTGCACGCGGTGTTCAACGGCGAGATCTACAACTTCCGGGCCATCCGGGCCGAGCTGGCCGCGCACGGCGTGCACGTGGACGGCGACTCCGACGGCTCGGTCCTGGTGCCCTACTACGAGCTGCACGGGGACCGCTTCGCAGAGCGGCTGGAGGGCATGTTCGCCATCGCCGTGGTGGACCTGCGCCGCGGCCGCGAGCTCAAGCTGTGGTGTGACCACCTCGCGGTGAAGAGCCTGTACTACGCGCTCACCCAGGACGGCATCGCCTTCTCCTCCGAGCTCCGCGGCCTGACCGCGCTGGTGGAGAAGCCCCTCGACGTGGACCCGCTCGCGGTCGACGACTACCTCAACTGGCAGTGCCAGCCCAACGGATCTTCCTGGTACACCGGGGTTTCCGCGCTGCACCCCGGCGAGGCGCTGGTCTACGACGGCCACTCCGCGCGCACCCGGCGGTGGTGGCAGGAGACCGAGCCGGTCACCGACGAGGGCAACGACCCCGAGCGCCTGGCCGCGTTGCTGGCTCGCGAGGTGGCGCAGATGTCCTTGCAGTCCGCGCCGATCGCGGTGCAGGTCTCCGGCGGCCTGGACTCCAGCGTGCTGGCCACCCTGCTCAAGCAGCGCCGCGGCGACGTGACCGGCTTCCACGTCACGCACGAGGGCACGCACGACTCCGACGAGCTGGCCTACGCCAGCGACGCGGCCGCCTTCGCCGGGATTCCCCTTGAGGTGGTGGAGATCCGCGAGGCCGAGCTGCCGGAGCTGATCCCGGCCACGGTGGCCGCCCTCGGCGCGCCCAACGCCACCCCGCACGCGCTGAGCGCCTACGCGCTGTTCCGGGAGATCTCCGCCAGCGGCTTCCGGGTCTGCTTCGTCGGCGACGGCGCGGACGAGCAGTTCGGCGGCTACCGGCGTTACAGCACCGCGCTGGCCGCCGATGAGGACAGCTGGGCCGCCCGCTACCTGGACCGGCTTTCCCTTGTGCCGGAAGCGGAGTACCGGCGGCTCTACACCCCGGAGTACCGCGAGCTGCTCGATTCCGGCCGCAGCAGCAGGCAGCGTGCGCTGGAGCTGCTCACCCGCCCCGCGCCGTCCCGGCTGGAGCAGCTGCTCAGCTTCGACCGGCTGCACAAGCTGCCCAGCCTCAACCTGCGCAAGCTGGACCACCTGTCCATGGCGCACGCGGTCGAGGGCCGGGTGCCCTACTGCCAGCCGGAGGTCACCCGGTTCGCCCGGCGCACCCAGGACGCGTGGAAGGTCAACGGGTCCAGCCGCAAGAAGATCCTCTGGGACGCCGGCGCCCGGTCCATCCCGGCCTCGGTCGCGGCCAGGGAGAAGCAGCCGTTCACCTTCCCGGTCAGCGCCTTCATGGCCCCCGGCGGCACGCTGTGGGACTTCGCCCGCGAGGTGCTCGCCCGGCCCCGGCTGTGCACCTCGGGCTTCCTCAGCGAGGCCGCCGTGCGCCAGGTCATCACCGAGCACGGCGCGGGCCAGGACCACTCGCGGCTGCTGTGGGGCCTGATGGTGCTGGAGATCTCCCTGCCCTGACACGACAAACGGGCCGGGCAGTGGCGAAAACCGCCACTGCCCGGCCCGTTTTGCTGTGCTGGACTTACTTTCGGCCCAGCTCCGGGATGTTGAGGTCGCCCTCCAGCTCACGCAGCCGGTGCACGTCGAACATCCGGCGCACCATCGGCGCCTGCCAGCGGTGCACCACGGTCTTGCCGTCGTCCACCTCGTCCAGGTAGGCCAGGTCGTTGGGGCGCAACGGGTCCAGCAGCTCAGTCGGCACCCGGCCGGGGAAGATCTCCGCGCAGTGGTGCAGCGCGAAGTAGGCCTCCTTGGTGAAGCCGAGCTGCTCGGCCCGCGCGGCCAGGCCGCTGAAGTCGTGGTCCCCGGCCAGCAGGGCCAGGATGTCGACCAGCTTGTAGAGCACCAGGTCCTTGAGCGCGAGCACCTCGTTGCGGTGCGCGGCCTCCCTGGCGAAGTGCAGGCAGCTGAAGATCAGCATGTCGGTCGGGGAGATCACGCTGAGCCCGTTGAGCTCGATCCGGTTGTCCAGCAACGCCGATACCGCGGCGTCGCTGCGGTTGCCGGTCATCAGGTCGATGGAGAAGTGCACGTCCAGCCGGTGGCACTCCAGCACCGAGGCTTCCGGGGTCGGCTTCATGTAGGAGTAGGTCTGGTGCGAGTGCATGGCCATGAACATGACCTGCCGCCGCGCCGCCGGGCGCACCGAGTTGGTCTCGTAGTCCCAGCTGCCCTGCACGTACCCGGCCTCCTGCAACGCGGCGGTGGCCGCGGGCAGCTGTTCCCGGTCCACCAGCAGGTCGTTGTCGTGGAAGGCGCGCATGCCCGGCGAGGGGTAGGCCATCGCGGCCACCGCGGCGCCCTTGAGCACCGCGCTGCGCACCCCGGCCGCGCTCAGCGCCGCCTGCACTTCGGCGGTACGCGAGCGCTGCTCCTCGGCCATCAGCTCCTGCCCGGCCGCGGTGACCTTGAGCGACTTGATGAAGTAGGAGGAGCGCAGGGTCTGCCGGTGCGCGATGACGAAGCGCAGGATGTTGTGCCAGGCCACGCCGATGACGCGGTGCACGGTCAGCATGCCCAGCACCTGGTTCCAGTCCAGCGGGGTGTTGAGCAGCTTGAGCATCGCGTCGGCCTCGTCGGGCCGCGGATCCGGCAGGGACAGCAGGAGGACGAGCTCCGTCTCCTGGGACACCGGTTCGGTCACGGTCTTACCACCCTTCGGGACGGAAGTCGTGCAGGAATGCGGCGAGGTCGCCGTCGAGCTTGCGGTCGGCGGCCGCGCTGGCCGCCTCGTCGGCGTGCTGGGTGGCGATGCCGAGCGCGCAGGCCGCCAGCATCGAGGCGTCGGTGGCGGTGTCGCCGATGGCCATGGTGGCGCTGAGGTCCGGCTCGTTGAACCGCCGCCGCAGGTGCCTGCGCAGCGCGGTGGCCTTGGAGGTGCCGCGCGGGCGCACCACGTGCGCGCCGAACGGGCCGATGGTGACCGCCTCGCAGTCCAGCCCCGCCACCAGTTCCGGCACCGGGACGCGGCTGCGGAAGATGGTCACCGCGGTGAACCACGGGATGTCCGCGGTGCCCTTGCCGGTGACCTCGATCTGCCGCCTGGGCACCCGGTAGGCCATCGCGAACTGCGCCGCGGCCCGCGCGCTGCTGGCGTAGAACTCGCCGGAGCACTCCGCCACCAGGTCGGTGGCGGAGTCCTCGGCCAGCGTGCGCAGCACCTCGTTCGGGCAGCTCAGCGAGAAGGACAACTCGTTGACGCCCAAGGCGATCCGCACGTTGCCCTCGCTGAGCAGCACCTCGTCGTCGACCTCGGCGAACAGGTCGTCCAGGTGCCGCAGGTTGCGGAAGGAGCGGGCCGCCCTGCCGGTGATCACCAGCGGCAGCACCCCGTGCTTGCGCAACGCCCGCAGTCCGGCCACCACACCCTCGTAGGGCTCGTCGGCCTCGTCGATCAGCGTGCCGTCCAGGTCCAGCGCGGCGTACCGGATCCTCACGTCGCCGCGACGGTGGTCGGGACCCGGCCGGCCCCGCGCACCGCCTCCAGCCAGTCCCGCAGCTCGGGCACGCCCGGGATGTTGAAGTGCCCGTGCAGGTAGTCCGGCGTGCCGACCACGTACGGGTACTCATCCGGCACGCCGACCCGCCGGAACGGGACCCCACGGCCGCTTTCCGCGATCGCCTCGGCCACCGCGGTGCCCAGGCCACCGATCACCGAGTGGTCCTCCAGCGTGATGATCGGCAGTCCCTCGGCCACCAGCTCGGCCACCGCCGCGGCGTCGAAGGGCTTGATGCTGGGCATGCTCACCAGCCGCACCCGCAGCCCCGACTCGGCGAACTTGTCCACCCAGTCCCTGGCCACCGGCAGCATGTTCCCGGTGGCGATCAGCGCCGCGTCCCCGCCGTCGGTGACGGTGATCGCCTTGCCCAGCTGGATCCTGGTGCCGGGGGCGTGGATCTCCGGCAGGGCGTGGTTCTCCAGCGCGAAGCGCACGTACACCGGGCCGTCCACCTCGTGCGCCTGGGCCAGCAGCTGCCGGGTCTCGGCCAGGTCGCCAGGGCAGAGCACGGTCATGTTCGGCAGGGCCCGCATGATGGCCAGGTCCTCGATCGCCAGGTGCGCGATGCCGGAGGCGCTGCGGGACAGGCCGGAGCTGGTGCCGATCAGCCGCAGCCGGGTCTTGGCGAACGCGGCGTCCACCCGCACCTGGTCGAAGGGCCGGTAGAGCAGGAAGGTGCTGCAGTTCCACAGGTAGACCTGCTTGCCTGCCGAGGCCAGCCCGGCGGCCACCGAGATCGCGTTCTGCTCGGCGATGCCCACGTTGAGGAACCGCTGCGGGTAGGTCTCGATGAACGGCTCGGTGCCGTTGAGCTTGCCGTCGGCCACGATCAGGTAGGTGTCCCCGAACTCGCGGCCCTTCTCCAGCAACAGGTCTCCGACCGCCTGGCCGACCGTGGTGGTCATCGCAGGCCTCGCAGACTCACGACCAGCTCGCTGAAGGTCAGCCGCCGGTAGTGCCAGTCGGGCTCGTGTTCCATCATGGCAACCCCCTTGCCTTTCACGGTGGTGGCCAGGACGACCTTCGGCCGGTCCTGCGGCGCGCGCAGCGCCTCCTCCAGCTCCTCGACCGAGTGCCCGTCCACCCGGTGCACCTGCCAGCCGAAGGCGGCGAACTGCTCGTCGAGCTTGCTCTCGATCACCTCGCTGGTGACGAAGGAGCCCTGCAACCGGTTGTCGTCCACGATGACCACCAGGTTGTCCAGCTTCAGGGTGGGCGCCAGCATGGCCGCCTCCCAGATCTGGCCCTCCTGGCACTCGCCGTCGCCGACCAGCACGTAGGTGCGGTAGTCCCGGTTGTCGTGCTTGGCCGCCAGCGCCAGCCCGATCCCGATGGAGATGCCGCGGCCCAGCGGGCCGGAGTCGGCTTCCAGGCCGGGCAGGCCGTAGCGGGCCAGGATGGCAGGCACCTCGCCGCCGTCGACGTTGAACTCGTCCAGGCGCTTGCGGTCGAAGAGCCCAGCCGCGGCCATGGCCAGGTAGATCGCGGCCGCGCAATGGCCCTTGCTCGGGATGAAGCGGTCCCGGTCCGGCCAGTCCGGGCGCTCCGGATCCAGCTTCAGCACCCGCATGAACAGGGTGTGGATGATCTCGATCGCGGACAGGTTGGACGGGATGTGCCCGGTCTCGGCGTGCGCGGTCATCCGGATCGCCTCGCGCCGGAGCTGCTGTGGCGTGGTCATCACCCGTTGCCTCCCGCTCTGGCCTCATGGCCCTTGATGCCCTGGCTGGCCCGGCGGCGGCGCATCGTCTCGGCGAGGGAGAGCGGGTGCGCGTCGTCCCAGGCGATGGTGTTGGCCATCATCTCCCGCACCACCGGCGTCATCCGGTCCAGGTAGCCCTCCTGGCGCATGAACCGCCAGGAGGTGTGCCCGCCGGTGGGCTCGTCGGCCGCCTGCAGGTTGACGTGCAGGGTGCGGCGCTCGACCCCGGCCGAACCGGAGCCCCGGTGCAGGGCGTGGTGGTTCATGAACAGCACATCGCCTGCCTTGGCCCGCACCACCTTCTCGCCGGGCAGCGGGCCGGTGCCCTTGCTCTCGGCCTGGGCGCGTTCTTCCTCGGTCAGCGGCCGCTTGTGCGAGCCGGGGACCACCCGGAAGCAGTCGTCGTCGGTGAGGCAGACGTTGAACTGGACGTGGGTGCTGCGGCCGTCCGGTGAGTACCGGTCGGTCTCCATGTTGTCCTTGTGCCAGTTCAGCTCATAGTCCACTGTGGACGGTTCCCACAGCGCGTGCGCGGTCCAGAAGCGCAGTCTCTCACCCAGCACCGCGTGCACAAAGCCCATCACGCCGGGGTGCTCGAACACCTCGGCGAAGACCGGGTCGTACAGGCTCGGCTCGAAGATGTGACTGACCCCCCAGGTGTCGGTCTCCTGCTCGGTGCGCAGGGTGTACCTGGTGTCGTAGTCCCCGGGTTTGGCGCGCACCGCGGCCGCGGCGCGGTCCACCGCGGCCCGCCAGGTGGCGCGGGTGGACTCCTCGATCACTCCTGGGACTAGGACGAATCCTTCGTCCACGAATCCGTGAACGTACTGGTTCATCTTGCCTCTCCACAGTGGACACAATCCTTGGGTGCGTCGGATGCATCCTGCCAGTCAGTCCACTGTTTTCCCACCGTCGCGCGACAACCGGAGAGATCATTGTCCATAATGGACGATCAGCCGACCATCGGTCCCCTGGTGTCCCAGCCCAGTTCGGCCGTGCCCCGGAAGAACCGGCCGTTGGACCGGTCGGCGGGCAACGTCAGCAGCTCGACCAGGTTCGCCGCCGAGGGCTCCGGCTCGTGCGGAGCGTCCTCGGTGCCCATCTCGGTCCGGATCCAGCCAGGGCAGTAGGCGAAGGCCGCCAGGTCGCCAGTGGTGTCGCTGAAGTGCCTGGCCACCGACAGGACCAGCGAGTTGGCCGCCAGTTTTGAGGCGCGGTAGGCGAAGGAGGCGCCGTCGGCGTCCTGGAGCCTGCCCATCCCGGAGGAGACGCAGACGATCCGGCCTCTCCCCCGCGCGATCATGTGCGGCGCGTAGGCCTGCACCAGCGCCACCGCGCCGAAGAGGTTGACCTCGAAGGTCTGCCGCAGGTCCGGCGCGGAGAGTGCGAACAGGTCGCCGTAGCCGCGCCGGGGATCGTCCAGGTACACCCCGGCGTTGCTGACCAGCACGTCCACCTCGGCCGGGTCGAACGGGCTTGCCAGCTCAGGGTTTCGCAGGTCCAGCACCCGGTAGTCGTCGACGTCCGGGTGGTCGGGCGAGGCGGCCAGGCCCGCTCCCAGCACCCGGTAGCCCGCGGTGCGCAACGCCCGGCACAGGTGCCGTCCGAGGCCGCGGGAGACTCCGGTGACCAGGGCGTTGGGCATACCCCGAGACTAGACCGTGTCCCGTGGATCTCGCACGCGATCGCGCACGAGATCCACGGGACACGGCCTAGCCGGATTTCCCTTCTGGGGCACCGGAAACCAGGTCGAACCCGGGCCGCATGCTGTAGGCCCTGGCCTGCAACGTGTACAGCTCGCTGTAGCGCCCGCCCGCGGCCAGCAGCTCCTCGTGCGTGCCCTGTTCCACCAGCTTTCCCCGGTCCAGCACCAGCACCAGGTCGGCTCCGGCCACAGTGGACAGCCGGTGCGAGACCACCAGGGTGATCGCCCCGGTGTGCTCGGCCAGCTGCCGGGCCCGCTGCATGTAGCGCTGGAAGATGGCGTGCTCGCTGGGCGCGTCCAGCGAGGCGGTGGGCTCGTCCAGCATGAACAGCAACGGATCCGTGCGCATGCTGCCCCTGGCCAGCGCGGTCTTCTGCCACTGGCCCTCGGACAGGTCGAGACCGCCGTAGACCGGGGACAGCCTGGTGGCCAGCCCGTCCGGCAGCCTGCGGACCAGTCCGTCGGCGTCGGCGGTGTCGATCGCCCTGGCCAGCGCGGCCTCGTCGTTGAGGTGCGCGATATCGCCCAGCCCGACCGCCTCGGCGAAGGTCATCTGCGGGTAGCGGCCGAAGTCCTGGTACGCGGCGCTGGTGCGGGCTCGCCAGGCCTCGGTGTCCAGTTCGGACAGTTCGATCCCGTCCACCGTGATGGTGCCGGAGTCGGGCTGGTAGAACCGGCTGAGCAACTTGACCATGGTGGACTTGCCGGAGCCGAACTCACCGACCAGCGCCACCACACTGCCCGCGGGCAGCTCGATGCTGACCTCGTCCAGCACCACCTTGTCGGTGCCGGGATAGGTGAACCGCACCTGCTCGAACCGGATGCCGGACTCCAGCCGGGCCGGCGGCTGCCGTTCGCCGCGACGGGCATTGGCCTCGGCGGCCAGGTAGGCGCGGAGCCAGAGGTAGGGCTCGACGTAGATGCCGACGCTCATCGTGGTGGTCAGCTGTCCCACCGCGGTCTGCACGGTCTGTTGCAGGGTCAGCGTCAGCGTCACCACCAGCACCACGTCGCCGGGGGTCGCGGCGCCGGTGGCGGCCTGCCGGGCCACCAGCCACAGCAGCACGATGAACCCGGTGACGAACACCGTCCAGCCCAGCGCGCGCAGCCAGGCCGCGCTGACCCTGGCCCGGTAGCGGCCCTGCGTCACCTCGGCCATCGCCGCGGCCTGGAACCGGCCCACCGAGGGACCGGCCTGCCCGGTGCGGATCTCCTTGCCCGCGGCGGCGTCGGTGGCGATTTCGAAGAGCTGCTGCTGCAACCGGAAGGACTCGGCGGTGTCGATCTCGGCGTCGGCCTCGCGCTCACGGGCCAGGCCGTCGCACCACAGCGGCGCCATCGCCAGCACCAGCAGCACCAGCAGCCAGGCGCTGACCGTGCCCAGCAGGACCAGCGTGAGAATGAGCTGCACGATGGTGAAGCAGGCGCGCACCGCGTTCCACATGCCGCTGACCATCCGCTTGGGCGCGCCGCGCAGCACGGTGATCCGGTCCAGGTAGTCGCTGCGCTCCAGGTGCTCGATCTTCTCCAGCGAGGCGATGTCGCGCATCAGCCGGTCCTCGATGACCACGCCGACCTGCTCCACGATCAGGAACAGCCCGACCAGCCCGTGCAACCGGTTGAACACGAACACCGCCACCGCCGCGGTGGCCGCCACCACCGCGGCCACGATCGCGGGCCTCACCTGCTGGGCGATCAGCTCGTCCACCGCGGCGCGCATGGCCAGCGCGATGGCGATGTTGGCGATCACCAGGCCGATCTCGATGCCGAAGACGGTGAGGGTCAGGCCGCGGGCGTGCCGCCAGGACAGGCCCAGGATCTCCGTCCACAGCCGCACGTAGCGGATCACAGCGTGTCTCCCTCGTCGACCAGGTTGTCGAAGCCCTGGTTGAAGCGTTCGGCCTGGATCGTGAACAGCTTGGCGTACTTGCCGTCGTAGGCCATCAGCTCGTCGTGCGTGCCGGACTCCACGATCCGGCCGCCGTCGAGCAGCACGATCCGGTCGGCCAGCCGCACGGTGGACAGCCGGTGCGAGATCAGCACCACGCCGGCCCGCCGCTTGTTCCTGGCGAGCTGGTGGAAGACCTCGAACTCGGACTTGACGTCCAGGTGCGCGGTCGGCTCGTCCAGCACCAGCAGCCGCGCCCCGTTCTGCAGCGCGTACATCGCCCTGGTCAGCACGACCTTCTGCCACTGGCCGCCGGAGAGGTCGACACCGCCGGTGCGAGCCCTGGCCAGCGGGGTCTCCCAGTGCAGCGGCAGCCGTTCCATCAGCTTGTCAAGGCCGGACTCGGCGGCGGCCCGCTCGGCCCGTTCCCGGTCGGCAGGCACCGCCGCGTAGCCCAGGGCCACGTTGTCCAGCAACGACAACGGGTAGCGGACGAAGTCCTGGAACACGATGCAGGAGCGGCTGCGCCACTGCCCGATGTCGCTCCCGGCGAGGTCGGTCCCGTCCACGGTGATCCGCCCGCCGGTGGGCGTGTAGAGGCCGCCGAGCAGTTTGATCAGCGTGGACTTGCCCGCGCCGTTGAGGCCGACGATGGCCAGCAGCTCGCCGGGGCGGATCTCCAGGTCCAGCCGGTCCAGCACCGAGGATCCCTTGCCGGGATAGGAGAAGGAGACCTCCTCGAAGCGCACCAGCGGCGCCTCCTGGTGCTCGGTGGCGGCCACCGGCGAGTCCGAGGCGGCCCGCTCGCTGGCAATGGAGTTCGCGCGCAGCTCCGCGTAGGCCCGGCAGCCGGGGATGGCGCCTTCGATCTCCAGCGCGTCGGCGAAACCCATCAGGTTCAGGATCGACCAGCCCGCGCCCAGCACCGCGGCCGCGGCGGCCACGCTGCCGCCGGGCTGGGCGGCCTCCCAGACGCTCAGCGCGAACGCCGCGATCAGCGGCGGCCCGGTCACCACCGCGATCTGCCACTGGGCCAGCACACTGCGCAGGCCCGCGGTCCACTTCGGCGAGAGCATCGCCATCAGGTTCTGCCGCCAGCGGTCCACCGCCCAGCCCTGCAACCCGAAGGTGCGGCTCTCCTTGCCGTCGGTCCACTCCACGGCCATCCGCCGCCAGTGGTCGGCCTCGATGCCGGAGAGCACGCCGGCGCGCTCGATCTCGATGTGCTCCATGAACTGCCGCCGCCAGATGAACCGGCTCACCAGCGCCGGGACGATCACCAGCGGGGCCAGCCACCAGGCGAAGCTGGTCAGCACCGCGGCGGCGGCGAACACGCCGATCCACCGGGCCATCAGGTCCAGCTGCGCGGTCGCCCCCGTGCCGGGCGGGCGTTCGGCCCAGAACTCCGGATCGGCCCTGGCCAGGCGGAGCAGCTCGCGCGTCCTGGACTGCTCCAGCGGGCCGATCTCCTTGCTGGAGACCGCGAGCCGGGTCAGGTCGGCCTGCCGGGCGGCGTCGATGCGCTGCCCGACCAGGTAGTCCACCGGCTGCGCGACGGCCTGGCCGAGCCGTCCGGCCAGGATGATCACACCGAGGGCGATCAGCGCGAAGGTGGTCGACCGGCCGCCGAGCAGCGCGCCGACCAGGTCGTTGATCACCAGCGCGGTCAGCGCGGGCACGAAGCTGACCACCAGCAGCACCGCGACCAAGCCGCCGACCGCGACCGGACCGGCATGGCGCAACTCGCTCAGCAGCATCAACCGATCACGCAGGATCGACACGATCTTCACCGGTTGTTGGTCCTTATCTGAACGAGTGGCCATCGCGCACCATGCTAGATGACCGGAGTCGAACGGCGAACCGCACTGATTGTTTCCCGGAACGCCCGTCGTTATGGTTCGGACCGACCCGGAAACAAATCTGCCCGGTCAATTTCTTGCTCATTCTTCACGGCATTCGACTGAAATACAGGAGGTGGTCGCACGTGACCGCGGAATTGACCGGTGCGATTGGTCGGTACACCGTCCGCTCACGTTTCGCGCGCACCGGACTGACGTGTCCGGCCCCCGTTGCCGAGCAGCTGCACCGCCTGGCCGCGCCCTACCTGGTCATCGAGCAGGGCGAGGCCGCGCCCGGCGAGTGGCAGATGATCGCCGGTCAGGAGCCCTCGGCGGAGGCGGTGCCGGAGTCGGTGACCGCGCAGGGCGAGGTGGCCGTGGAGTACGCGGTCGACCACCAGGCCAAGCAGCTGTTCCACCTCGCGCCGGTGAGCGAGGCGTGGGTGGTGCAGTCCCTGTTGCGGGCGACCAGGGCGGTGCACCGCTCCGCGGCCAGCCGGGCCGGCGTGCTGCTGCTGCACGCCGGACTGGTGCAGCTCAACGGGATCGGCGTGGCCCTGGTCGGCTCCAGCCGGGCAGGCAAGACCTCGCTGATCATGGCCAGCGTGCTCAACGGCGCGGGCGTGATGGTGTGCAACGACGACGTGAGCCTGGTGGCCGAGCACGGCGAGGTGACCGGGGTGGGCTGGCCGCGCTCGATCTCGGTGCGACTGGACAGCATGGACCTGCTCTTCGGCCGGGAGCGCTCGGTGGCCATCCAGTCCGAGCTGACCCACCCGGCCAACCAGACCCTGCTCAGCCTGCGGGAGTCCGGCGTCGAACCGCACGGCACCGCGCTGCTCTACCCCTGGGAGTACGCCGACCTGCTCGGCTCCAAGATCGGGCAGCACATGAAGGTCGACGCGCTGGTGCACCTGAGCCTGGCCGACGACCCGGCGGAGGCGGAGTTCCGGCCGATGGCCCAGGCCGAGAGCGCGGAGCTGCTGGCGAACCGGCTGCTGGACCTGCCCAACAAGCACCTCAACATCTTCGGCCACCAGCCGGCCCCCGGCAGCGCCGAGCGCACCCTGGCCGCGGTGAACTCGCTGCCGTCCTTCCGGTTCCGCTACGACTTCGCCGATGTGCGCAGGCAGGCGGACCGGCTCGGGGAAGAGCTCGCCGGCAAGCTCTGAACCCCGCACCGCCCGCCTCGCCCGCGCTGTTCAGCCCGCGAGGTGGGCGGTGTCGCCCAGCACCCGCACCTGGCGGTTGTGGAAGTAGTCGTCCTGGCGCAGCACGGTGATGCTGCCGGAGGGCCCGTTGAAGTTGGCGTAACCGGCCGACTCCAGCGGGAACTTGATCCAGTTGGCCACCACGAAGGTCAGCGCGCCGCCGTGGGTGACGATGATCTGGTGCTCGGCCGGGCGGGCCAGGATCTCGTCCATGACCTCATAGATCCGCACCGCCATGTCGCCCTTGGTCTCCGCGCCCGGGATGTTCTCGTCGTGGAACATCCGCTCCCCCTCCGCCGGTGGCGGCACGAACCGCTCCCGCAGCCAGGGGTCCGGCCTGCCCTCGGCCTCGCCGTAGGACTTCTCCCGCAACCGCTTGTCCTGCACCGGTTCCAGGCCGAACCGCGCGCCGATCGCCTGCGCGGTCTGCGCGGTGCGCTTGAGGTCGGAGGTGTACAGCTCCACCTCGGCGTCCTCGGGGATCTGGGCCCGCAGCGACTCCGCGATCGCCGCGGCCGCCGCCCTGCCCTTCTCGGTCAGCTCCGAGTCGTGCCAGCCACCCACCAGGTCCTGCACGTGGTGGGTGGCCTCGGGATGGGCGACCACGTAGACGGTGCGCACTGAAGATCTCCGTTCTCAGGTGTTCGACTTGTTGTTCTCGCCCGCGGGCGCGGACTGGCCGCTGGCCCACTCGCGCAGCGGCAGGTGGTGTTCGGTCGAGCCCCGCCGCTCCATCACGGTGAGCAGCTCGCGCAGCGGGGGCAGGCCGTCCTCGGCCTCGCGGGCGCGGAAACAGTACTCGTTGTCGATCTCGGCGTTCCAGCTCATCGTCTCGTGCAGCTCGCCCCTGAGCAGCTCCAGGAAGCGCGCGCGGCTGGGGAAGTCGGCGACCTGCTCGCGCCGGAGGCGGATCTCGGCGTAGGCGGCGTCGATGAGGTCCAGCCAGGTCAGGATGGCCTCCGGCGCGTCCGCGGGATCGCCGATGCCGTAGGCGTTGAGGTGGCGGAACCGCTGGGACAGCGCCGAGAGCGAGTCCGGCAGCCTGGTCAGGAAGCGGCTCAGGTACTTCGGGTTGCGGTTGGTGTTGCCGTAGGCGTGGGTCAGGCCGCGGAAGGTGTCCACGCCGAGCTTGCGCGCGGCGACCAGCGCGGTCTCGTAGTCCTGCTGGGCCCACATGCCGGCCAGGTCGCGGAAGTCCGGGTAGCTGCCGATCGCGGTGCGGTAGGCGGTGAAGGCGAGCTGGTCGCGGTGGATACCGGCCCGGATCCGCTCGAACTCCTCGGCGTTCTGCAGCGCCACCCCGTAGCTGAGCCGGGACATCAGCCGGAAGTCCACCGAGGCGGCGGCGAAGCTGGAGGACTTGCGCGCCCGGTTGACCATGTGGTCGTAGAGCTTGTCGTGCGAGTCGAGCATGTGCTCGATCTGCGCCACGGTCCAGTACTCGACGTCCACCCCGAGCAGGCTCTCCGGCAGGTAGTCGAAGCTGGCCTTGACCCGGTCCCCGCTGGTGTAGAAGCGCATGTGCGCCTCCTTGGGGAAGGTGTCGCGGTGGAACCGGCCGTCGGCCTCGCGCGCGATCACGCAGAAGTCGAAGTCCGAGGACGGCGTGCCGGAGCCGTCCACCAGGGACCCGCCCAGCACCAGGATGTCGCTGTCCACCAGGTGGATCTTCTCGCTGATGGCCTGTTCGTCGAACTCGTCCATGCCAGGCACGACCGAGACGTGCTTCCGGAAAGAGTGCACCCCTACCACCTCACTTGACTTCGGCACTTCAGCGTTGCGCGGTCGCGGCACGACGGAAGTCCGCGGCCAACCTGGTCACGTCGGCGGCGTTGCCCACCGAGGAGCGCAGCAGCGGCAGCTTCGCGATGTCGGCCAGGAACGCCTCCAGCGTCGGCGGCGCGACCGGGTCGGCGCCGGTGACCCCGAGCCAGTCCTCGCCCTGCAGGTTGTCGTCCACGGAGAAGCAGTTGCGGCTGAGCACGTCCGCGGCATGCTCCAGGCCGGCCTCGCCGAAGGCGTACGGCGCGCTGGGGTCGACCCTGGGGAAGAGCACCCCGGCCAGCGGGGCCTCGGGCACGATCGGCACCTCCAGGTAGCGCTCGACCTCCCTGGTGCTCATCTTGAGCTTGTCCTCGCCCATGAACCGGTCCCAGTCCGACCCGGCCGCCGGGAACCCGGCGTGCAGCGTCCAGCCCTGGAAGTCGGTGACGCCCATGACGTCCAGCGAGCCCTTGTTGATCGCCAGCGGCAGCGGGCAGGCGGTGGCCCGGTACTGCGCGCCCTCGCGGTCCAGGTGCATCCGGTCGTTGCCCATCCAGCCGGCCGGCGAGAGCAGCCGGGCCAGCGCGATCGCGGTGGTGGACTTGCCCGCGCCGGAGTCGCCGATCACCAGGTAGGCGCCGCCGTCGTGGGTGAAGGCCGAGGAGTGCAGCACCAGGGAGCCGCTGGCCTTGGCGAAGCGGGTGGCCAGGTCGCGCACGATGCGGGTCAGCCACCGGTGTCCCAGCGGGGTCTCCGGCCGCACGATGGTCACCCGGCCTTCGGTGCGCAGCAGCGCGGCGGACTCGGTGTGGTTGACATCGCGCAGCACGAACAGGGTGCCCTCGGCGGTGTCGAACCGGGGCAGCCGGTAGTTCCTGGTCAGCTCGTAGTCGCTCTCCCGGCCGGTGGCTGAGACCGAGCGGATCAGCTCGTCCACCTCGGCCTGCGGGCGGGCGTGGTCGACGATGGTCAGCTCCGCCGCCGGGCCTGCTGGGGCCTCGCGGACCTGGAACATCCCGGCCGGGTAGAACGTGTCGGCCAGCAGGTCGGCCGCCTCCGGCCGGTTCGTGGCCACCGCAAGCACATGGCCCCACACGTCCAGGCGCCGGGTGGTGGCACCGGCCGGGAAATTCGTGGTGAGCTGCCTGACATCCACCGAAGCGCTCCTATTGTGGGTTCTGTGTGGGTTTCGCGGCCCACATACACGAGAAATCAGAAATGTGCGACCCGGCGCACTTGTTCTCACCGGCGGGAAGCCTAACCCGCACCGTGTTCGACCGCGGAACTTCCACGGTCGAACGCGGGCCGGGCCGCGCGAATCCCGGTATAGCCGAGTGGTCCGGCTTTCCGGATCGGTGAGTTCGCATCATATCGATCCGTCAGCTCAGGCCGCGTGCGCCGACAACAGCCGGGCCAGGCCCCTTGGCATGATCCGGATCATCGCGGCCAGCGCCCCGTACCGCTTGCTGGGCACCACCAGCGGGCGGTTGCGGCGCAGCCCGCGCAGGCTGTCGGCGACGATCTTCTCGCTGGGGGTCCAGAAGAACTCCGGCACGTCGTCGACCCCCTCGGTCATCTCGGTGTGCACGTAGCCGGGGCACACCGCGGTGATCCGCACTCCGAGCGGCCGGGCCCGCACGGCGAGGCCCTCGCTGAAGGAGAGCAGGAACGCCTTGCTCGCGCCGTAGGTCACGCTGGGCGGGAAGCCCGGCAGCAGTCCGGCCAGGGAGGCGACGTTGACGATGCCGCCGCCCTTGCGCTCGATCATGCCGGGCAGGGCGGCGTTGATCAGGCGCAGCGGCGCGACCGCGTTGGTGGCGACCACGTCCTCCTCGCCCGCGGGCGCCCCCTCCCCCAGCACGGTGTCCCCGCCGGGGATGCCGGCGTTGTTGATCAGCAGGTCGACCGGCCGGTTGGTGTCGGCCAGGCGCTTCTCGATCTGGCGCAGGTCGCCGTCGTCGGTGAGGTCGGCGGGCATGGTCTCCACGGTCACCTGGTACTGCTCGCGCAGCTCGGTGGCCAGCAGCTCAAGGCGTTCGGCCCGGCGGGCGACGATGACCAGGTCGCAGCCCCGCGCGGCGAGCACCCGCGCGTAGGCCTGCCCGATCCCGCTGGAGGCCCCGGTGACCAGCGCGGTGCGGTACTCGGTCACGACCGCTCCTCCACCGGGCCGGTGTCCTGGCCCAGCCGGAAGGCGATGTGCCGCAAGGACAGCGGCGACATCAGGTCGGCCGCGGAGATCCCGGTGTAGCCGTTCTTGGCCAGCCGCCCCAGCACGGCGGGGATGTCCAGGAACCGGCCGCCCGCACCGGCGTAGCAGTCCGCGAGGTCGATCCGCGCTTCCGGGTAGGTGGCGGCCAGTGCCTCGGCCAGCGCCTCCTCGGCCGGGGTCTGCGCGGTGCCGTCGCCGTGCCGCCCGTCTCCTTGGCGCACAACGGTGTGGTCCGCCCAGTCCGCTCCCTCCGCTGGCGCCTGCGCGTAGCAGCGGTACCAGCCGGGGGCCATGATCAACGGGTTCAGGTAGAGCTGCTCCAGCAGGAAGTCGCGCAGCTCGGGCGGTCCGAGGTCGGGGTCCTCGGTGACCACGTGCGCCAGCAGCCGGTCACCGTCCGCGCCGGGTTCGACCAGGACCTCGGCCTGGGTGACGCCGGGGCAGGACTCCAGGGTCTCCTTGGTCAGCTCCAGGCTCACCCAGTCCTGGCCGACCTTGGCCCAGCCCGGGTTCAGGGTCGCGGTGGCAGTGCCGGTCAGGCGAGCGCCGAGGGCGTCCCGTTCCTTGAGCACCCCTTCGAGCCCGGCGAGCAGCTCCTTGGACTCCGCCAGGCTCAGCAGGTGGTCCCCGGCGCGCAAGCCCACCTCCATCACGTCATCGGCCGGGTTGACGTGCACGTAGAGCGTGTCGCACAGCCCGTCCCAGGTCTCGGCCACCACCTCGTCCGGCGGGAACGCCGAGGGGTCCTCGGTGACCTCCGCGGAGTTGTGCGGCCGGTAGTTCAGGTGCAGCGCCGCGTTGGGCCGCAGACCGCGCCGGGCCACCTCGCGGGCCTCGACCTCCAGCAGCACGGCGGGCTCGAAGTGCCCGTACCGGAACGCCCGCAGGCCCGCCGACCAGGTGCGGCGCAGCAGCGTGCGCAGGTCGGGGCCGCCGGAGGTGTCCACGATGATCTGGCCCATCAGCGCGTAGCAGCCCACGCTGGCCGCCTGCGCCTCGTCGAACCGGTTGGAGATCACGGTCTCGATGGCGATCCGCTCGCTGCCGGAGCGCTGCGCCACCAGCACCGCGAACGCGGCGGTGACCACCGTGAACGGGCTCAGCTCGTACTCCGCGCAGACCTTCTGCAGCTCCGCCAGCAGCGAGCGCGAGCGGTGGATGACGTAGTGGGTGCGCAGCTGCGGCAGGTCGCCGCAGTAGGGCGCGAGCAGGTTCGCCGAGGCGGCCGCCTCCGGCTTCGCCCAGTGCGCGCGGGCCCGCTGCGCGATGGCCTGGTACTCCTCGGTGGCCTCCATCGCCGCCTGGTCCAGCGGGTGCCAGCGCGGCTCGCCGAGCTCGGCTGGCCGCTGTTGCGCGGTGGCCGCCAGCAGCTCGCCGAGCTCCTCGGCCACGATGTCGGCGCCGCGGGCGTCCACCGAGATGTGGTGCACGAAGGCCACCAGCACCACCGGCCGCCCCTCGCGGGTGAACACCACCGCGCGGTAGGGCCATTCCCGGTCCAGGTCGAACTCGTCGCCGATGAGATCGACGGCCAGCTCGATCGCGGCCTCCGGCTCGACCTCCCCGTCCGGCAGCTCGTGCACGACGATCACGGGTGCTTCGGCCGCGCACACCGACTGCACGGGTTCCGTTGTGGAGTAACGGGTTCGCAGCGCCTCGTGCCGGTCGACCAGGGTGGCCAGCGCGGCCTCGACGTCACCCAGGGCCAGCCCTTCCGGCACCGGGCAGGCGCGCTTCATGGTCAGCGACATGGACAGGAACCGCTCCTCGGGATCGAGTTGCTGTTCGAGCCAATGCCATTGCTGAGCCCAGTTCAGCGGTCCAGATCGAACGACGGTGACAGACACAAGCCCTCCTCGGGACTGGCTGAGAATGTGTGGCAGGCGGGCGAGGTGTTCGGAGTCCACAGTGGACAGTTCGGACAGCGTGATCGGCAGGCCGTGCACCGGCGCGAGCAGCTCGTGGATCCGCCGGAGCTGACCCGCCACCCTGGCCGGCGGGTGCGCGGTGATCCGCTCGGCGTAGAGCGCGGGCACCAGCAGGTCCCGGGCGTAGGCGGCCAGCACGCCGGTGGGCGGCAGGAACACCGCGAGCCGCCCGGCCCGGGCCGGCCGGTGCCGCTCGACCTCCTCGACCGCGCCCTCCAGCGCCGAGCGGAACAGGTCCAACTCGGCCTCGGCGGCGTGGGGCGGCAACTGCTCGGTGAGCAGCTGGCGGAAGCGCGCCCGGTGCCGGTGCAGGTGCCAGAGCACCGCGCGCAGCGCCTCGGCCCGCTCGGGCAGCGGCACCGCGGCCGGGCGTGCGGGGCTCGCGGCGAGCAGCTCGCGCACCAGCCGGGTGCCCTGGCGCGGGTCGAGCGCGCCGTGCTCGGGCAGCCGGTCCACCACCAGCAGCTGGTTGGGTTGCTCGTACGGAGCCAGGTGCGGTTCGATCCGCGCCCGCCAGTACCTGGCCTCGTGCCCGCCGCGGTCGGCGACCAGGAACACCAGCTGACAGCCCCGGCGTTCGTCCTCGACCGGCACCACCGACACCGGCCGCCCGCACCGCCGCGCCTTGCGGGCCAGCGCCTCCGGGTACAGGGTGTGGCCGAGGCGGTGCACCGCGGCGCGCCTGCCGAGCACGTGCAGGTTGCCCTCGCCGTCCCGGAAGCCCAGGTCGCCGGTGCGGTAGACCTCCTGCCCGAACGGCGCTACCGTGCCGTCCTCGGCGAGGTAGCCCGCCATCAGGCCGGTGGTGCGCACGCAGATCTCGCCGGTCTGCCCAGCCTCGGCCTCGCGCTCGCCCGCGCGGATCTCCACCCGCACGCCCTCCAGCGGCCGCCCGCAGCCGACCGGGTTGTCCACGCAGGACAGCGCGATGTTGCCGGCCTCGGTGCTGCCGTAGCCGTCCAGCAGCGGCGCGCCCAGCAGCCGCCGGAACCGCTGCGCCACCGAGGGCGCCAGCGGCGCGCCGCCGACACACCACATTCGCACCGCGGCAATACCGGCGCGCAGTTCTTCCCGGCGTTCGAGCACATTGAGCAAACTGTGGTAAGTGGCCGGGGTGGCGTCCACCACGGTGGCCTTGACTTCGCCGGTCAGGCCGCGGTCGACGCGGTTCAGCGGGGTCACTTTGAGCGAGCAGCCGACCGCCCACCAGAGCAGCACCAGCGAAAGTCCGTACTGTTGCGAAAAAGGCAGCAGCGGCAGCAGCACGTCCTCGCGCCGGTATCCCATCCGCCGCCGGGTGGCCTCGATATTGCGCCGGATCGACTCGCCGGAGCGAACGATTCCCCTCGGTTCGCCACTCGGACCGGAAGACCAGCAGACAAGACCGTCGCCGCGCCTATACCAGTTCGCGAAGGAAAGTCCACCGGAAACGTTCCCGGCCGCGGTCAGCTCACGGATGCGCAGGCAGGTGGTGCCCCGCGCGCTGCCAGGGGGCAGGAAGTCATCAGCCGAGTCGTGCAGCGCGAAGCGGGCCCTGGCCATACCGGCCGCCCGCGCGCGTTCTGCCTGGTGGTGTCGGGGATCCAGCAGCACTACCGAGGCGTCCAGGTGCAGCAGGGCGAACAGCGCCACCGGGAAGTCGGCCGAGTTGTCCGCGCTGAGCAGGACCCGGTCGCCACGGGTGAGACCGGCCGCGCTGAGCCGGGCGGCGAGGCCGAGTGCGGCGCTTTCCACCTCGGGCAGCGACCGGTGTGAATCCGCGGTGACGATCCCCGCGCACACCTGCCCCCGCGCACCCTCAGCCATGTCACACTCCGTGGTTGTATTTCGACGCGGGCGAACACCGGAGCGTCTGTCAATACCGTTCGGGTTCCTCCTCGAACAAACCCTTAATGCCGAATAAGCAATCAGATCGAGGAAGAACAGTCAAGCGCGCCTGCCCGCACTGGACGCGGTCAAACAGCGGCAGTAGGTTCTCGCCGGAGCCGATTGGAATGCATCCTCTACAGCGGCACGCGCGGCGTGAAAAAGAACGGACCATCGCTGATGACTGAATGCGCGACCAGCACGTCGATTGACACGAGCCGATGGCCGGAACACTTGGTCGTCGGCGACCCGAGCCGCGTCCCGGTGCTGTCCGTGCCGGTGCACCTGGCCCTGGCAGCCGCGGCCCGGCGCGCGCCCGGCGCCCCCGCCGCGACCGACCACCGGTGTGCCCTCGACTACGCCGCGCTGGCCGAGCTGAGCAGGCGGTTCAGCGGCTGGCTGTGGGAGCGCGGCCTGCGCCCCGGCGACCGGGTGGTGGCTCGCGCCGAGTCCTCGGTGGACTTCCTCGCGCTGCTGCACGGCGCGCTCCGGCTCGGCGTCACGCTGGTCCCGGTGCACGTGCAGACCCGGCCCTACCAGCTGCTGCCGCTGATCGCCGACGCCGACCCGGCGCTGGTGCTGGCCTTCGACGCCGAGATCCCCGACCTCGCCGGGGCCGGGGCCAAGGTCGTCGGCATCAACCAGGCCTGGGGCGAGGCGGCGCACACCCCCGCCCGCGCCGAGACCGACGAGACGATCCCGGCCGCCCCGGCGTTCCTGCTCTACACCTCCGGCAGCTCCAGCCAGCCCAAGGCCGTGGTGTGCAGCCACCGGCAGGTCAACACCGCGCTGGCCGCGGTGGCCGAACAGCTGCGCTACCGCGCCGACGACGTGGTCTTCGGCAGGCTGCCGCTGGCCTTCGACTACGGCCTGTACCAGATCCTGTTGTGCGCCAACGCGGGCGCACACCTGGTGCTGGCCGACCACGCCACCAACGCCGAGCTGCTGCCGATGATGCGCGACGCCGGCGCCACCGTGCTGCCGGTGGTGCCCACCCTCGGCCGGATGGCGGTGGCCCTGGCCCGCAGGGGCACGCAGGTGAACACGCTGCGGCTGATCACCAACACCGGCGAGGCGCTGACCCGCGCCGACCAGGTCGGCCTGCGCACGGCCTTCCCCAACGCCGAGCTGGCCCCGATGTACGGCCTGACCGAGTGCAAGCGCGTCTCCATCCGGCCGCCGACCGCGGTGGACCTGCCCACCGACTCGGTCGGCCCGCCGCTGCCCGGCACCCAGGTCGCCATCCTGGACGAGCACGGGAATCCGTTGCCCCGCAACCAGACCGGGCAGATCGTGGTGCTCGGCCCGCACGTGGCCGACGGCTACTGGCGCGCGCCCGAGCCCACCCGGGAGCGGTTCGCCACCTGCGTGGCCACCGGGCGGCGGGTGCTGTTCACCGGCGACCACGGCCACCTGGACGAGCAGGGCGAGCTGGTGATCGGCGGACGGCTGGACGACGTGTTCAAGAACTCCGGCGTCCGGGTCAGCGGCAGCGAGATCGAGGCCGCCGCCGCGGACATCCCGGGCGTGCGCGCCGCGGCGCTGGTCCGCCCGCCGGGCAAGGCAGGGCCGCTGCTGTGGGTGGAGGGCGAGATCGAACCGGCCGAGGTGCTGCGCGAGCTGCGGCTGCGGCTGGAACCGGCCAAGGTGCCCGCCCGCTGCCAGGTGCTGCCCAGCCTGCCCACCACGGCCAACGGCAAGCTCGACCGCAAGCAGCTGCTGGCCAAGGCGAGCGAGGAGTCGGCATGAGCGACCCGGCCGCGCTCGCCCAGCGCTACGGCACCCCCGCCTACCTCTACGACCTAGCCCAGGTGCGGGCCGCGCACGCGAAGCTCTCCGCCGCGCTGCCCCGGCCCAGCACCCTGCACTACTCGCTCAAGGCCAACCCGCACCCGGAGCTGGTGCGGCAGCTGGCCGAGCTCGGCTGCCACGCGGAGGTCTCCTCCACCGGCGAGCTGGACACCGCGGTGCTGGCCGGGGTGGCCGCAGCGAACATCCTGCACACCGGACCCGGCAAGACGCCCGCCGAGCTGCGGCACGCGCTCAGCCTCGGCGTCCGCCGGTTCTCCGTGGAGTCCGCCGCCCAGCTGCGCCTGCTCGACGAGATCGCCGGGCAGAGCCAGGTCCAGGTGTCCTGCCTGCTGCGGGTGAACGCGGGCCGCGGCGCGGGCGGGAAGCTGCGGATGGGCGGGGTCTCCCAGTTCGGCATCGAGCTGGACCAGCTGCTGGCCGAGCCGGATGCCTTCCGTGGCACCGATTCCGCCGTGGTGAACGGGTTGCACCTGTTCCCGGTGTCCGGAGTGGACGATCCGGCCGCGCTGCTGGAGACCTTCGCGATCAGCGCGCGGGCTGCCCGGCAGGTCGCCGAGGCAGGCTTCGAGCTGGCCGAGGTGGACCTGGGCGGCGGGTTCGCCACGCCCTACCTGCGGCCGGGCGACCCGGTCGACTACCGGGTGCTGCGCGGCGAGCTGGAGTCCCTGCTGGACGCCGAGCTGCCCGGCTGGCGTGCGCAGCGGCCTCGGATCTCCTTCGAGTCCGGCCGCTACCTGGTCGGCTCCTGCGGCACCTACGTGTGCGCGGTGACCGATGTGAAGGCCAACGGCGAGCGCACCTTCGTGGTGCTCGACGGCGGCATCAACCACCTCGGCGGGCTCTCCGGCATCGGCCGGATGCTGCCCACCAGGGCGGTGGCCGAGACCCTGACTTCGCGTGCGGAATCCAGCCCCAAGGTTCCGGTGGACCTGGTCGGCCCGCTGTGCACCCCGGCCGACGTGCTGTCCAGGAACCTCGAACTCCCCGAGGTGCGCGCCGGGGACCTGATCGCGATCCGCAACGCGGGCGCCTACGGGCTCAGCGCGAGCCTGCTCGGCTTCCTCAGCCACCCGGCGCCGGTGGAGGTCGTGCTGGACGGCGGGACCGTCCGCTCGGCGAGCGCGATCGCGACCGTGCGCACCGAAGTCCATGCCGCACAAGACCGAGCAGGAGCGATGAGTGGTGACCCGAACTAAGTCCTTGCCCACCGGAGAACGCAGCGGCCACGACCTTGCCAACGTGGTGGCCGTGGCCGCCGAGCACGCCGCCGAGGTGGACAGCGACGGCCGGTTCCCGGTCGAGGCGCTGGCCGCGCTGCGCGCCAGCGGCCTGATGGGCCTGCTCGTGCCGGTCGAGCACGGCGGCCTCGGCGGTGGCCTCACCGACCTGGTCGAGGTGGCCGGTGAGCTGGGCGGCGCCTGCCTGTCCACCTCGCTGATCTGGACCATGCACTGCCAGCAGGTGGACGTGCTGGTCCGGCACGCCCAGCCGGAGCTGCGCGAGCGGCTGCTGCCCCGGATCGCCGCCGGCGAGGTCTACCTCGGCTCGGTGACCACCGAGTCCACCGTCGGCGGGCACCTGCTCACCAGCGAGAGCCCGCTGCACGCCGAGCAGGGCCACTACCGGCTGACCAGGCGCGCGCCGATCGTCACCGGCGCCGCGCACGCCGACGGCTTCCTGATCAAGATGCTCGCCTCGCCCGAGGCGGCCGCGCAGGAGGTCAGCATGGTCTACCTGGACCGCGCCGACCTGGACATCGAGGTGCGCGGGGCCTGGGACACCCTCGGCATGCGCGGGGTGGAGAACCTCGAGCTGACGCTGACCGGCCAGGTCACCGACGAGCGGCTGATCGGCGGCCGCGGCAAGTTCCGCGAGATCGCAGTGGAGTGCATGGGGCCGATCGCGCACCTGAGCTGGTCCGCCTCCTGGCTCGGCGCGACCAGGAAGGTCTGGTCCGCGCTGCTGGCGCACCTGCGGCGGCCCACCAGCAAGATCGACCTCCGGGACTCGCTGACCGCGGTCCGGGTCGCGCGGGTGCGGGCCAAGCTGGAGGCGGTCAGCGCCTACCTGCACACGGTGCGCGCCGAGGTCGAGCGGCACCGGGCCGAGGGCAGCTCGCTGGGCTCCCCCGCCACCCAGATCCACCTGAACACGCTCAAGGTGCTGGCCGCGGAGGAATGCCTGGCCGCGGCCACCGCGATGATCCAGCTCGCCGGGCTGGACACCGGCTACCGGCGTGACTCCCCCGTGCCGTTGGAGCGGCTGCTGCGCGACCTGACCGCGGCCAGCCTGACCTACTCCGACACCCGGCTGCTCACCGCGAACGGCGCGCTGAGTGTGCTCGACCCCGCCGTGACTCTGGCCGGCGCCAACTGATGGAAGGACTGGACATGGAATGGGAACCCGGCTTCGAGAAGATCCTCCGGCAGCACCTGCCCGCACTGGGCGCGGAGGCGGAGCTTCCTGAGGCGGCCGGACTGGCGGACCTCGGCCTGGACTCGCTGCAGACGGTGGACCTGCTGCTGGAGCTCGAGGAGCACTACGGCATCAGCTTCCCGGACGAGGAGCTCTCCGCGGAGACCTTCGCGACCGCGGGCGCGCTGTGGAAGGTGATCTCCGGGCTCGCGGATCGATCCTGAACCACCGCACGGCAAAGCGCCTGTGCACTCCCGCCTCCCGGGGGTGCACAGGCGCTTTTCGTTGGTCTGCTTAGGAATTCCGCGCATGACAATGCGGCCGGTATCGCTGGGACACCGGCCGCACTGGTTGGCGTGGTGCCAGGCTCAGCTCGCCTGGACCGCGCCCTCGATGAACCCGGTGAACTTCTCCAGGCCGACCGACTCCGGCGCGCCGAAACGCGGGCGCTTGAACAGGAACGGGCACACCTCGTCGAGCACACCGGCGTGCTTGCGGTCCAGCGCCACCTTCGCGACCCTGGCCGCGTTGGCCAGCACGCCGGCGGCGTTCGGGCTGTCCTCGACCTCCATCCGGATCTCGATGTTGAGCTGCGAGTCCAGCACCGAGGTGGCCTCGATCCGCAGGAAGCAGGTCTTGGTGTCGCCGAGGAACTCGACGTAACCGTTGGGACCGGCCATCACCTTGGTGGCGTCGATGCCGGCCGCCTTCAGCGCGCTGCCCTTGGAACGGATCTTGCCCGCGGCTCGGACCGGGTCGGACAGGTTGAGGAAGTCGGTGTTGCCACCGATGTTGAGCTGGTAGGTGTTGGTGATCGCCAGGTTCCTGGACTGCAACAGCTCCAGCAGCGCGGTGTGCAGCGTGGTCGCGCCCAGGTGGCTGCGCAGGTCATCGCCCAGCAGCGGCACCGAGTTGGCCTCGAACAGCGCCACCAGCTCCGGGTCGTGCGCCACCGGCTCCGGCGTCGCGTTGACGAAGGCCACCCCGGCCATCGCCGCGGCGCGGGCGTAGGCCTGCACCGCCGCGGTGGCGCCGGTGGGCAGCACGCACAGCAGCACCTCGGCCCGCACCTCGCGCAGGCGCTGGGTGACGTGCTCGACGGTGATGTTCGCGCAGTCCGGGTGCGGGTCGATGGCGGCGGCCAGCTTGCCCTCGATGCCGTCCAGCAGTGGCCCGGCCTCCACGGTCAGGCCCTTGGGCTCGACGTGCACGTGCGCCACCGCCGCGGTGGGCGCGGTGACGATCGCCTTGGCGAAGTCCAGGCCGACCTTGCGCCGGTCGACCTCGAACGCGGCCACGAAGTTCACATCGGAAAGGCGGTAGCCGCCGATTTCCTGGTACATGATGCCGTGCAGCTGTTCGGAACTGCGGCCGGCCAGCTCGACGGTTTGCGCGATGCTGGAAGCACAGCCGCCGACTCCGGCCAGGGCGACTCGCACCTCAGCGGAACCGGTGGGTTTGGCGTCAGTCATATTGCGATTCCTTTGTCCTGATGGCAGCTGCTACAGCGGCAGACGGATCCGACGTCGTTGTTCGAAGACGTACCACTCCCGGAAGCCCATTTCCTTCAACTGCTTCCGGACCAGCTCGTGCTCTTCCCCTACTCGTTCCGGGTCGTGCGCATCCGAGCCGAAGGTCATCTTGACCCCCCGGCGCTGGGCGCGTTCCAGCAGGTCATCGGCTGGATACCAACCACCGCAGTCCTTGGTCTTGCCTGAGGTGTTCACCTCGACGACCACATCGGCCGCCACGATCGCGTCAAGCATTGTGTCGACGGCAGGCGTGTCGATTTCCGCGATTTCCGGACAGACCGCCTTGATGACGTCGATGTGGCCAAGGATATCGAACATTCCGGCACTGGCCGAACGTGCGACCAGGTCGCAGTAATCTTCCTTGGCCTTCCGCAGGTCAGCCTTGCTGGCTCCTTGCCAGCGCTCCCTGCGGAACAGGTCGACACCGTCGAGCACGTGCACCGAACCGATCACATAATCCAATGGATACCGCGCGTAGATGCTCGCGTAAAGCTCCGCGTGCTCCGGGAAGTAGTCGGACTCGACGCCGACCAGGACTGTGATCCGGTCGCGGTATTCCGCGCGCAGCCGGATGGCCTCGTCCAGGTAGGCCGGGAACTCCGACTTGGCCATCGCCACCCCCGGCAGCGGCTGCTCGGCCGGGTCGGCGAAGAACGGCGAATGGTCCGACACCCCGATGATGTCCAGGCCGTGGCTGATCGCCGCCTCGATGTAGCTGCGCAGCTCCCCCCGCGCGTGCCCGCACCGGGAGTGGTGGGTGTGCAGGTCGAAGGTGGTCATAGCGCGGTGTAGCCCCCGTCGACCATCAGGTTCTCCCCGGTCACGTAGCTGGCCTCGGCGGAGAGCAGGAACGCGATGGTGGAGGCGATTTCCGAGGGGTCGGCGGTGCGCTTGAGGATGTGCTTGCCGCCGATATCCGGGTGCTGGTCCGCCTGTTCCCTGGTAAGGCCGAGCTCCTCGCGGTGGTAGCGCTCGTTGTTGGCGTTCCAGACCGTGCCGGGGTTCACCGCGTTGACCCTGATCCCGGAATCGGCCAGGTCCAGCGCCATGCACCGGGTCATGTTGGCCACCGCCGCCTTGGTGGCGTTGTAGGTGAGGTATCCGGGCTGGGCGATGTGGCCGGAAATGGAGGCGATGTTGACGATCGAGCCGCCACCGGCCCGCGCCATGTGCGGCGCCGCGTGCTTCACGCACAGCGCCTGCCCCATGATGTTGACGTCCATGATGCGGCGCCATTCGTCCACGGTCGCCTCAAGGCCGCGCATGATGAACACCGCTGCGCAGTTCACCAGGAAGTCGACCCGGCCGAACTGCTCCGCGGTCCCGTTGACCGCGGCGATCACCGACTCCTCGTCGGCGACATCCGTGTGGGAATACCAGACCCGGCCACCGGCCTCGGTCAGTTCCTCTTCGGCGGCCTTGCCGTAATCGTCGCTGACATCCGCGATGGTGACCGCGACACCCTCGGCCACCAGCCGGTCCACGGTCGCGCGGCCAATTCCCTGGGCGCCACCGGTGACGATCGCCACCTTGCCGTCAAGCCCCTGCATTCTCTCGCCTTCCACTGCCGGTGTAGTGCGCGGTCACTCTTTTTCCAGCCGGTTCGCCAGCTCGTTCCACGTTTCCGCGTTGACCCGCGCCAGCTTCGCGATGATTCCCGAGCAGTGCTCCGGGAAGTCGTTGACCAACTGGTCCACCTGCGACAGGTCGACGGTGTGGAAGTTGAGCCAGCGCAGCAGCTGGCGGCCCTTTTCCTTCGACCGGATCGAAGGGTCCTTCTGCAGGATGTCCATGATCTGGCCCCGGTCCGGCACCTCCCGGCGCGGCGGGGCGGCGACCTCGGCCCTGGGCTGCTTCTTCGGCTGGGTGAGGCCGCGGTGCCTGGCCGGCACCGGATCCTCACCCTGCCGCAGGCGCTCGCGGACGTCCCACACGGTCGACGGGGACACCCCGGCGGCCCTGGCGATCTCCCGGACCGAGGCCTCGGGGTTGCCGCGCATCAGCTCGCTGGCCAGCTGACGACCGGCGGAGGCGTTGAGCGGGCGCACCCGGCCGTCCCGGCTCACCCTGGCGTTCGACTGCGGATGTTCCTCGCTCGAACGCCGCCGGATCGCGGCCACGGTCTTGGCCGAGAGGCCGGACAGGGTGGCGATCATGCGGTCGGACCACTGCGGCCGGATACCGATGATGCGGGTGGCCGCGGCCGTGCGGTCGTTCAGCGACAGCGGCAGGCCGTGCGTGACATTGGCTTCCACCGCGAAGACGAAGGCGTCCTGCTCGCCGCCTTCGAAGAACCGCACCTCGATCTCGTCCCAGCCGCGCAGGATGGCCGCGCTGAGCCGGTGCATGCCGTCAATGACCCGCATAGTCGAGCGGTGCACGATGATCGGCGGCAGCGGCGCCTCGGATTCGGCGAGGACTTTGACGTGCTCCTTGTTCTCGCCACTCAGCCGGGGCGAGTCCGACGGCCGCAGCGAGCTGATCGGGATAATCTCGGTTGGACTTCGCTCCAGCTGACGAATGCGCCACGAGTTCGGCGCGACTTCTTCCAGACCGGAGCCGGACCCCAAAGGTTGAACAGGGTCAGAAATACTCATGAATTCCCCAAAGGCTCATGTGTGACGCACAAGTACGAACCAATCCGGCACTGCGGATCAGCTCCGCGAAACCGGTCTGCTACTTCGCACCCGCGCCACCTGCCCCGGCGGCAACCTGTCGTGCCCCATCACTAACCAACCCCAGTTCGTGCGCGCGAAATGGGTGACGTGGTCGCGCTCAGGAATCACCGGACCACCGCGCCCATTATCACACGATAGTTGTCCAGACAACCCATCCGCACGAATTCACCCCGATGGCTGTAACCATAATCGAGCGATGATCGAGTTGACCAGAAGCGCACCATTGACGAAATTTTCGAAAACTTCCGGGACTTCCGCCCTCGAACCCGGTAAGGTGCCCACCTTCAACCTGTACAGCGTTTACCGGCACCTTGCGCACGGACCTGGTAACGCTCCGCGACCTTGACGCGAACGGCACGCGTGCCGCGGACCAGCATCGAGTGACCGAAAGCACTGCCGCGCGCGGGGACAAGCCGGATGCATCGGGCAGCGCGAGCACGCTAGGTATTGAGAAGCGAATACTCAGTACTGCGAAACCCCGGCCGACGTCCTGCTAATGGCCCTTGACCGTCGGCCTGCCAGTACTCGACCGCGTCACCAGTTCGGCGGGAACCTCCAGGTGCCGCGCTGGTCCGCCGGGATTGGCCATACGTTCCACCAGCAGTTCCACGCAGTGCCGCCCTATCTCGGCGAAGTCCTGGCGCACCGTGGTCAGCGGCACCGGCAGGTAGGCCGCCTCAGGGATGTCGTCGAAGCCGACCACGCTGACCTCCCCCGGCACCGGCCGACCGGCCTCGTGCAGCGCGCGCAGCAGCCCCAGCGCCATCTGGTCGTTGGCCGCGAACACCGCGCGCACCTCGGGATCGGCCGCCAGCGCCTTGCCCTGCTCGTACCCCGAGGCCGGTGACCAGTCGCCGCGCACCGGCTCGGGCACCGGGGCCCCGGCCGCGCGCAGGGTGTCCCGCCAGGCGTGTTCGCGGCGGTGCGCGGCGTGCGAGTCGCAGGGGCCGGAGAGGTGCCAGACCGTGGCATGGCCGAGGGCGAGCAGGTGGTTGACGGCCTGCCGGGCGCCGTCGGCCTGGTCGATGTCCACACCGGGGTAGCCGTGCGCGCGGTCGCCGTCGGCGACCACCACCGGCAGCGCGGAGGGCAGGGTCAGCGCGGGTGTGTCGAGGATGCGGGACTCGATCAGCACGATGCCGTCCACCGACTGCACGGCCAGCCGGTCCACCGCCTCGGACACCGCCTGTTCGGTCCGCGCGCGCACGCCCATGAAGTTGACCGAGAACCCGGCCTCGCCCGCGGCGGCGGTGATGGCGCCGAAGGTGCGGGCGTTGCCGAGGTCGCCGATGTCGAAACTGACCACGCCGATCATGCCGAAGCGGCCGGTGACCAGCGCGCGGGCCGCGGTGTTGGGCCGGTAGCCCAGCTGGGACATGGCCGCGCGCACCCGTTCCCTGGTGGCCGGGTCCACGTTGGGGTGCTCGTTGGCCACCCTGGACACCGTCTGCGCGGACACCCCGGCCAGCCGGGCCACATCACCCTGGGACGGGCGGCGCACCGAGTTGACCCGGTCCCTTCTGACCATGCCGGACATCATCCCAGTCCCTCTTGACACCGCACGGCGGCACTCCCAGACTGTCCGCACCAGATCGATGTTTACGTAAACATACCCTGCGAGGCGGACCATCGTGAGTTCTCAGCGCAGGCGCACCGCACTCACCGGGTACGCGTTCTTCGCTCCCTTCCTGCTGGTGTTCCTGGCCACCGTGGTGCTGCCCCTGGGTTACGCGGGCTACCTCAGCCTCTTCCACGAGCGGCTGGTCGGCGGGCGGGTCTTCGTCGGCCTGGACAACTACCTCAAGGCGCTCACCGACCCGGTCTTCGGCGCGGGCCTGCTGCGGGTGACCGGTTTCCTCGCGGTGCAGGTGCCGCTGATGCTCGGCCTCGCGGTGGCCGCGGCGCTGGCCATCGACAGCGGCAGGCTGTGGCGGCCGGGACTGTTCCGCGCCGGGGTGTTCGTGCCCTACGCGGTGCCCGCGGTGGTGGCCGCGCTGATGTGGGGCTACCTCTACGGCACCGACTTCGGCCTGGCCGGACAGCTCGGCAAGATCCTTGGCCTGCCGCTGCCGGACTTCCTCGGCGGCTCCTGGCTGCTCGCCTCCATCGGCAACATCGTCACCTGGGAGTTCGTCGGCTACAACATGCTCATCTGCTACGCCGCGCTGCGCGCGATCCCGCCCGAGCTCTACGAGGCGGCCGAGGTCGACGGCGCGGGCCCGCTGCGGGTGGCCTGGAGCGTGAAGCTGCCCGCGCTGCGCCCGGCCCTGCTGGTGGCCACGGTGTTCTCGGTGATCGGCAGCTTCCAGCTGTTCAACGAGCCCAGCATCCTGCAGAGCCTCGCCCCGGCCTCGATCACCACCGGCTACACGCCCAACCTCTACGCCTACAACCTGGCCTTCGACGGCCTGCGCTTCGACTACTCCGCCGCCATCGCCGTGCTGCTCGGCCTGGTCACCGTGGTGATCGCCTACGTCGTGCACACGGTCACCGAACGCCGGGAGCGCCAGGGATGAAACAGCGCCGCCCCTCACTCGCGCTCACCTTGCCCATGCTGCTGATGCTGGGCTACGCGCTGCTGCCGCTGGTGTGGCTGTTCGTCAGCGCGACCAAGTCCGACGCCGATCTGTTCAGTTCCTTCGGGCTGTGGTTCGGCGGCGAGTTCTCCTTGTGGGACAACATCAAACGAGTGCTGGCCTACGACAACGGGATCTACCTGAGCTGGTTCGGCAACAGCCTGCTCTACGCGGTGGCCGGGGCCGGTGGCGCGGCGCTGATCGCCACCCTCGGCGGCTACGCGCTGGCCAAGTTCGACTTTCCCGGCAGGCGCTGGCTGTTCCTGCTGGTGCTGGGCGCGATCTCGGTGCCGGGCACCGCGCTGGCCCTGCCCACCTACCTGCTCTTCGCCGAGGCCGGCATCGTGGACAGCGCGTGGGCGGTCATCCTGCCTTCGCTGGCCAGCCCGTTCGGCCTGTACCTGATGCGCGCCTACGCCCTGGAGGCGGTGCCGGACTCGCTGCTGGAGGCGGCCAGGCTGGACGGCGCGGGTGAGCTGCGGATCTTCGGCACCATCGCGCTGCGGCTGCTGGCCCCCGGCCTGGTCACGGTGCTGCTGTTCGCGCTGGTGGCCACCTGGAACAACTACTTCCTGCCGCTGACCATGCTGAGCACGCCGGAGCGGTTCCCGCTCACCGTCGGGCTGCGGCAGTGGAACGCCTTGGCCAACGGCGGTTCCGGCGGCGGCGAGGCGATGTACCCGTTGCTGCTCACCGGAAGCCTGCTGGCGATCGTGCCGCTGGTGGTGGCTTTCCTGTTCCTGCAACGGTTCTGGCAGTCCGGCCTGGCCACCGGCGCGGTGAAGGGATGAGGATGCGCGCGCTGTTGCTGGCCGTCCTGCTGCTGGCCGGCTGTGCCGCCCCGGTGCAGGACGGGGTACGGCTGACCTTCTGGACCTGGGTGCCCGGGATGGACGCGCTGGCCCGCAAGTTCGAGGCCACGCATCCCGGGATCCGGGTGAAGGTGGTCAACGCGGGGCAGACCAAGGACACCTACACCAAGCTGCAGATCGCGGTGCGCGCCGGTCGCGGCGCCCCGGACCTGGCGCAGATCGAGTACTCGGCGCTGCCGCAGTTCGCGGTCACCAAGCAGATCGCCGACCTCTCCGCCCTCGGCGCGGACTCCCTGCGGGACCGGTTCACCGACTCGGCCTGGGCGCAGGTGACCATCGGCGGCCGGGTCTACGGCGTCCCGCAGGACACCGGCCCGATGGTGATGTTCTACCGCAGGGACGTCTTCGACCGGCTCGGCCTCACCCCGCCGCGCACCTGGGCGGAGTACGTCGAGACCGGCCGCCGGATCAAGGCCGCCGACCCGCAGGTCCGCCTCGGCTTCCTGGACCCCGGCGACCCCGGCACCATGGACGGGCTGCTGTGGCACGCGGGCGCGACGCCGTTCCAGTTGCGGGACAACACTTCGGTGACCCTGGACCTCACCGGGTCGCCGGGCGCGCGGGCGGTCGCGGACACCTGGTCCACACTGCTGCGCGAGGAGCTGGTGGCGCCGGTGCCGAGCTGGACCGACGAGTGGTGGAAGGCCGCCTCGGCCGGCCGTTACGCCACCTGGCTGGCCGGGGCCTGGGCGCCGGCGAACCTGGCGCACGCGATCCCGGAGTCCAGCGGGAAGTGGGCGGTGGCCCCGATGCCGAAGGACAGCCCTGGCGAGGCGGAGAACGGCGGCTCCTCGGTCGCGGTGGTCGCGGGCAGCCAGCACCAGGCCGCCGCGCTGACCTTCGCCACCTGGCTCAACGCCGAACCCGAGGGCGCAGGCCTGCTCAACCGCGAGCTGGGCCTGTTCCCGGCCACCCGCGCGCTGCTGCGCGATCCGGCCTTCCTGGACCAGGAGCTGCCGTTCTTCGGCGGCCAGCGGGCCAACCGGGTCTTCGCCGCGGCCTCGGACGGGGTGCGTCCCGGCTGGCACTACCTGCCGTACCAGCCCTACGCCAACACCCAGTTCAAGGACACCGTGGGCCAGGCCATCGTCAACCGCACCGCCCTCGGCCCCGCGCTGGCCGACTGGCAGCGCCGCATCGCCGACTACGGCCGCGAGCAGGGTTTCACCATCACCACCGGAGGATGAGCACCGGCATGCTGGCTCTGACCGAAGACGGCTTCACCCTGGACGGCAAGCCGTTCCGGCTGATCTCGGGCGCGCTGCACTACTTCCGGGTGCACCCGGACCAGTGGGCCGACCGGCTGCGCAAGGCGCGGCTGATGGGCCTGAACACCATCGACACCTACGTGCCGTGGAACCTGCACGAGCCGCGCCGCGGCGAGTGGCACTGGGACGGGATCGCCGACCTGCCCAGGTTCCTGGACCTGGCCGCCGCCGAGGGCCTGCACGTGCTGCTGCGCCCCGGCCCCTACATCTGCGCCGAGTGGGACGGCGGCGGACTGCCTGCCTGGCTGCTGGCCGAGCCGGACATCCGTTTGCGCACAACCGATCCGCGTTTCCTGGCCGCGGTGGCGGACTACTTCGCCGAGCTGCTGCCGAAGGTGCGTCCGTACCTGGGCGGGCCGGTGCTGGCGGTGCAGGTGGAGAACGAGTACGGCGCCTACGGCGAGGAAACCGCCTACCTGGAGGCGGTCGCGGGGATGCTGCGCGAGGGCGGGGTGGACCTGCCGCTGTTCACCTGCGACCAGCCCGGCGACCTGGTCAGGGGCGTGCTGCCGGGGGTGCTGGCCACCGCGACCTTCGGCAGCCGGGCCACCGAGGCGCTGACCCGGCTGCGCGAGGTGCAGCCCAGCGGGCCGCTGGTGTGCGCGGAGTTCTGGGACGGCTGGTTCGACCGCTGGGGCGGCGTGCACCGCACGCGCACTGCCGAGGACGCGGCGTCCACTTTGGACGAACTGCTGGGCGCGGGCGCCTCGGTGAGCATCTACCTCTTCCACGGTGGCACCAACTTCGGTTTCACCAACGGCGCCAACGACAAGGGCACCTACCGGCCGACGGTGACCTCCTACGACTACGACGCCCCGCTGGACGAGGCGGGCGACCCGGCGCCGAAGTACCACGCCTTCCGCGAGGTCATCGCCCGCTACGCGCCGGTGCCGGACGAACCGGTTCCGGCTCCCGGCCGCAAGCTGGCGGTGCCAGAGATCGAGCTGACCGAGTCGGTGTCGCTGCTGGACTCGGTGGCCGCGCTCGGCGGCGGGCGGCGGTTCCTCACCCCGCCGACGATGGAGGAGCTGGGACAAGCCAGCGGGTTCACCCTGTACGAGACGGTGCTGGCGCAGGACGGCCCGATCACCCTGGAGGTCAGCGAGTTCGGCGACCGGGTGCAGGCTTTCCTGGACGGCCAGCCGGTCGGCGTGCTGGAACGGGAGAACCACGAGCACACGCTGCGCTGCCGGGTCCGGCCGGGCGCGGTGCTGGGCCTGCTGGTGGAGAACCAGGGCCGGGTCAACTACGGGCAGGGCATCCACGACCGCAAGGGCCTGCTCGGCCCGGTCCGCGCCAACGGCATCGAGCTGCTGGGCTGGACCGCGCACCCGCTGGAGCTGACCGAGCTGTCCGGGCTGGACTTCAAGGATGAGCCGCCGGGGCTGGGACCGGTGTTCCACCGCGGCGTGGTGGAACTGGCTGAACCCGCCGACACCTTCCTGGATCTGACCGGCTGGACCAAGGGCAACGCCTGGGTCAACGGCTTCCCGCTGGGCCGCTACTGGTCCCGCGGCCCGCAGCGCACGCTCTACGTCCCGGCCCCGGTGCTGCGGCCGGGCCGCAACGAGATCGTCGTGCTGGAACTGCACGCGACCAGGGCTCCGGTGGTGGCCCTGCGCGAGCATCCTGATCTCGGTGAACTGGAGGAATGACGTTTCGGCTGGTCATGAGGCCTGGGCCAACGCCTGCTTTGTGTGTTACTTTTGGTTACAGTAACGACGAGTAACAGGTACCCGGCTTCTAAGGAGTCTTCATGACCAGCCAGGCCGTCGCGCAGAGGTTGCTGGACTCGTCGCAGGCGCTGTCCTACGACCCCACGACCGAGGTCGACTGGGACACGCCGCTGGATGAGACCCACCACGGCATGAGCCCGGAATGGTGCAGCCTGTACGGCACCGCGTACTGGGCGGAGATGACCCCCGAGCAGCAGCGGGAGCTGACCCGCCAGGAGTCGGCCTCGGTGGCCAGCACCGGGATCTGGTTCGAGATGATCCTGCAGCAGATGGTGCTGCGCGACTTCTACGCCAAGGACCCCACCGACCCGGCCTTCCAGTGGGCGCTGACCGAGATCGCCGACGAGTGCCGCCACTCCATCATGTTCGCCCGCGGCGCGGCCAAGCTCGGCGCGCCCGCCTACCGGCCGAGCAGGCTGGTGGTGGAGCTGGGCCGGATCTTCAAGACGGTGGCCACCGGGGAGTCCGCCTACGCCTCGATCCTGGTCGCCGAGGAGGTCCTCGACGTCATGCAGCGGGACTGGATGCGGGACGAGCGGGTGGCCCCGTTCGTGCGCACCATCAACAACATCCACGTGGTCGAGGAGTCCCGGCACATGAAGTTCGCCAGGGAGGAGACCAAGGAGCGGCTGCGCGGCGCGAGCTGGTTCCGCAGGCAGCTCGACGCGCTGGTGGTCTCCATCGTGTCCTACTTCATCGTCACCAGCATGGTGAACCCGAAGGTCTACGCCAACGCCGGACTGGACACCAAGCGGGCGCTGCGCGAGGCCAAGGCCAACCAGCAGTACAAGTCCATGATGCGCTCCAGCTGCGCCGGCCTGATGGAGTTCCTCAGCTCCGCCGGGCTGCTGACCAAGCCCGCCACCTGGTTCTACCAGCGCGCGAACCTGATCTGACCGATGGCCTTCGCGATCACCCAGACCTGCTGCAACGACGCGTCCTGCATCGCGGTCTGCCCGGTCAACTGCATCCACCCGACGCCGGGTGAGCCGGGCTTCGGCACCACCGAAATGCTCTACGTGGATCCGAAGGCCTGCATCGACTGCGGCGCCTGCGCGGACGCCTGCCCGGTCGACGCGATCTTCCCGGTCGCCGACCTGCCGGGCCCGCTCAAGCCCTACGCCCGGATCAACGCCGACTACTACGCCGGCCGACCGCCCGCCCTGGCGAGCGCCGCGCACGCGCCCATGTTCCACGACTGGGACCCACCGGAGTTCGCCCGCGCCATCCCGGCCGACTTCCCGGCGCTGGACGTCGCGGTGGTGGGCACCGGCCCGGCCGGCATGTACGCGGTGGCGGACCTGTTGCTGCACACCAACGCCAGGGTCACGCTGATCGACCGGCTGCCGGTGCCCGGCGGGCTGATCCGCTACGGCGTGGCGCCGGACCACCCGTCCACCAAGAAGATCGGCGAGACCTTCGCCCGCTTCCACGGCCACCCGAGGCTGCGGCTGCGGCTGGGCGTGCGGGTCGGCACGGACGTCACCGCGGCGGAGCTGGCCCAGCGGCACGACGCGGTGATCTACGCCGTCGGCGCCTCCTCGGCGCGCTCGCTGGAGATCCCCGGCGAGCAGCTGGCCGGCAGCCTGGCCGCCACCACCGTGGTCGCCTGGTACAACGGCCATCCCGATGTGCCGGCGGACGCGGTGGACCTCTCGGCGGAGCGGGTGGTCGTGGTGGGCAACGGCAACGTGGCCCTGGACGTGGCCCGCATCCTGACCGCCGACCCGCGCACCCTCGAGGGCACCACCATCGCCCCGGAAGCGTTGGCGCGCCTGCACACCAGCAAGGTCCGCGAGGTCGTGCTGCTGGCCAGGCGCGGCCCCGAGGTGGCCGCCTGCACCATCCCGGAACTGCTCGCGCTGCTCCAGCGCACGGACGTGGACGTCGTGGTCGACGACGCCGACCCCCGCACCGCGCAGGCCATCGACGCCGCCGCACCGCTGGACAAAGCCGGTCTGCTGCAAGGCCTCAAGCGGGAACCCGTGGACCTCGCCGCCCCTCCCCCGCCGGGCCGCCGCCGCATCGTGCTGCGGTTCCACTCGGCGCCAAGGGAGGTCCTCGGCGACACCGAGGTGCGCGGTCTGCGGGTCACCGGCCCGGACAGCGAGGTCGAGATCGCCACCGGCCAGGTGGTCCGGGCGGTCGGCTATCGCGGCATCCCGGTGCCGGGACTGCCCTTCGACGAGGACAGCGGCACCATCCCGCACCACGAGGGACGGGTGGCGGACCGGCCGGGGACC
Source organism: Crossiella sp. NPDC003009 (assembly GCF_053591555.1). Taxonomy (NCBI): domain Bacteria; kingdom Bacillati; phylum Actinomycetota; class Actinomycetes; order Pseudonocardiales; family Pseudonocardiaceae; genus Crossiella; species Crossiella sp. NPDC003009. The sequence continues at coordinate 76,028 of NZ_JBSFUA010000035.1, forward strand.
TACGTGGTCGGCTGGATCAAACGCGGGCCCAGCGGCGGGATCGGCGCGAACAAGGCCTGTGCCGGCGAGACGATCGGGGCGCTACTGGCGGACGCGGTGGCCGGCAGGCTGCGGCCACGGCGGAGGCGGCTCACCTCGCGCCTGCTGGGCCGGACGGCGAGCTGAACGCGAACGGGGCGGGGTGGCAGTCGCCGCCCCGCCCCGGTGTTCGCGTTGATCAGGTGCCGATGCAGGACACCACGCCGAGCGCGCCCTCGGCGGTCTTGGTCGCGACCACCTTGCCGTCCACGGTGATCTTGCAGGTGAGCGTGCCACCCTTGGGTCCGGAGGTGGCCATCAGCGAGCCGCCCTTGATCAGGCCCTTGTTCTCCAGCTGCTTGGTCCAGGGCAGGCTGGTGGCCTTCTCCTGCTGGGACTTGCCCAGCTCGCCGTAGGTGATGTCCACCTCGGTGGCGGTGCCGGTGACCTCGTACTCGACCTTGGCCACCCGCTCCACCTCGTTGCTGACCTGGTTGAAGGCGGCCCCGAAGACCGCGGCCCAGGCGATGCAGACCAGCAGGCCGATCGCGGAGACCGCGATGCCGGCGATCGCCATGCCCTTGTTGTTGGCGCGGCCCTTGTTGACCCGGATGAGTCCGATCACGGAGAAGATCAGGCCGAGGATGACCAGCGGCCAGGCGATGACCCCGATGAACGGGATCCAGGAGAGGAGCAGTCCCACCAGGCCCAGCACGAACCCGGTGATGCCCAGCCCGTTGCTGGGCTGCTCGACCTGGGTCTGCTGGTACGACTGGTAGGGATTGGGTTCGGACACGTACCGGTTCCTTTCGAAGCCCCACGGCGGCGGCGCTGTGGGCTTTGGGCAAGAGCGACAATCTCGCAGAGCATGACCATCGACTCGCTAACGCGTGGCTAATCGCGCCTACCGTCACCCGTTCGGCGGTAGCTCAGGCGACAGCTGACTTCTCCGGAGCAGGGCGGCACACCAGTGGAAGTGGCCGTCGCTGCCGTCGGCGGAGAACAGGTCGTAGGTGGTGAGGGCGTAGACGGCCTGGTAGAGCGCGAGCGTCGCGGCCGGGTGGCCGAGCTCCCCGGCGAACAGGCCGGTGAGGGTGGCGGTGTGCTGCTCGGCGTGCGGTCCGTACATGTCCCAGATGGCGGCGGTGACCGCGGCCTCGAACGCGGGATCGCCCGCGGTGGTGAAGAAGCCGAAGTCGAGCACGGCGGTGGGCCGGCCGGTGTCGTCGACGTGGATGTTGGGCGGGACGAGGTCCCCGTGGATGGCGCTGACCGGTGCGTCGGGCAGGACGGCGAGGGCGGCGAGAACCCGTTGCACCACAACGGAAAGACCCGGCACGTGGGCGGCGAGCACCTCGCCGTGACGGCGGACGGCGCGCTGGAGCAGGGCGGCCAGCGCGTCGGGGAAACGCGGGTGGCCGCGCCAGAGCGGGCGGTCGTCGCCGTGCACGGTGAGCTCGCGCATGGCCTCGGTGCCGGGGACGGTGGCGAGGGCGCGCAGGACAGTCAGCAGCGCGGTGGTCTCGGTGGCGGGCAGGTCGCGTTCGGCGGAGGTCATCACCGGCTCGGCGCGGAAGGGCGATCCGGTCAGCTCGCGCTCGTAGGTGACGAAGACGCCGTCGTGCAGCTCGGTGTCGAGGATCTCCGGGGTGGCGAAGGGCAGCCGGTGGCGGGCGATGTCGGCGTAGACCCGGCGGGAGAGGTCGAGATCGGTCGGCGGCCTGCCGCTCCACACCTTGGCGACCAAGCCCTCCTCGAGCCGGTAGACGGCCCCCTCGACCCCGGCGGCGAGGGGACGCGGGGCGCGGTGGCCGCGACGGGCGAAGTGGGCGAGCCACTCGTCGGCATGGCGCTGGCGGTATTCGACCATGGGGGGAGTAAACCCGCCCTCGCCCGCACTAGGCCAAATGCAGGCACCTGCGCGCGAGCTCGCTTGCGTTCGCGTTCGCCACCATGTCCACGATCGTGCTGGCACCGGCCGCCGCGGCCGCGACTCCGGACTGCACCTGGCAGGCTTCGGAGGTCGCCACGCCGGACGGCTACGGCACGGCCGGGCTCCGGGTCACCGGCGTCGACGGCAAGGGGAACTACTCCGGCTACTACGGCAGCAGCACCGACCCACAGGCGCAGCCACCCAGGGTGCGGTACGCGACCTCCGGTGACATGAACGCCGCGGGCGTGCAGGTGGTCAACGGGCTGCGCGCGGGCCCGAACAACGTGCACGTGGCCCTGACCCACTCCCCGGAGACCGGTTACCGCGAACTGCCGGTCCCGCCGGGCACCTACGACGCGCATGCGATCTCCATCGCCGACAGCGGAGACTTGGTGGGCAGCGCCCGCCGCGTGGACAATCGGCAGGGTGGCCGTGCATTGGCCGGCCTCCGGGGCCGCGCCTGTGGTCATCGACCCGCCGACCATGCCGCACGCCTCGGCCTACGAGATCGAGCCCGACGGCACGATCGCGCTGGGCAGCGGCTACAACCACCAGGTTGAAGGACAACCGGTCCTGGGTCTGGGACGTGCGCACCGGGAACGTGACCTACTGGGAGGGCGCCAGCACCATCAGCGCGGTGAACCGCAACGGGCTCATCGCCGGGCAGCTGCGCGACGGCTTCGGGCCGGTCGCGGTCTGGCAGGACACCCAGTTCCTCGGCGAGCTGCCGCTGCCCGCGGGCGCGACCGAGGCCAGGGTGACCAAGATTTCCGACGACAACACGGTGTTCGGCTACCCCTTCGGCGAGCACGGCACGACGTTGCGCTGGCACTGCGCCTGAGCACAACGGCACGGCCGGGGCCACCCTCCGGCCGTGCCCGCATGGCGCGGTCGGGGATCAGCGGCGCAGCCGCCGCCAGGTGAACGCGGCCAGCACCGCCGCGCTGATCGCCGAGCCCAGCACCACCAGCGTGGTGAGCGAGGCGGATATCCCGATCACCAGGATGGCCAGGCCGAGGGCGTAGGCGGCCAGCACGCCGAGCAGGGCCAGCGCCGCGTGCCGAGTGCGGGCACCGGGTGCGGACAGGCCGAGGAACCGGGCCGCCAGGCGTGGATCCTCCTCGGCGAGCCGCCGTTCGATCTCGTCCAGAGCGCGCTGCTCGTGATCTCGTAGTGCCATTCGCGGCCTCCGCCCGTGTTGCTCACGGGTACTACCTCGATCACCCGCCAGTATCCACCCGAAACCGGCAACACCGCTAGGTCGTGTCGGCAAAGCCCCGTCTGCGGGAGTCGTGATCGGTTTGGCTGCTGGCGGCGCGGCTACCGCGGGCGGGGCTTTGCCGGCACGGCCTGGGTCGAGCTATCACGATCGGCGACGGTGGTGGTGCACGGTGACGGCGGCCAGCAGCGGTCCCCACCGCAGCAGCGGCGCGTAGCAGAGGCCCATCACGGTCGCCGCGGCGCCGCGCGGCATGTCCGGGTTGCCCATGCTCGGGTCGATGCTCCAGGCGACCGCGCCGCTGACGGTGATCACGATCAGCGTGACCGCGCCCAGTGCCGCGGGATGACGGCGGCGAGCGGCGGGACCGGTCTGCCGCCCAGCATCGGGATCCAGCGCGGCAGCACCTCGCCCCACGGCCGCACCAGCCCGAGGGTGAGCAGCGCCAGCCCTTCCACCAGCGGGCTCAGCAGGATCGGCCACACCGAGCCCCAGCCGGGGATGTCGCCCGCGCGCATGCCGGCCTCGCTGAAGCCGACCGGGACATCAGCGGCCATCGCGACCCGCCACAGCCCCGAGGGCACGGCGGTCAGCGCGACGGCATGCGCCGCCCAGCGCGCCCAGGACGGCACCCGCCCAGCCATCCCGTCCGCCGCCGCATCCGTGGCCAGCACCTGTGTCATCCCGTTCCCGTTCGCCGTCCTGTGGCCAAGGCTGGCCGGCAAACCGAGAACATCAGTCACTTTCGAGAACACCGTTCTTGACGCAGGCCGGAGCACTGGGACACACTCTCCCTCGACAGAGAACAGTGTTCTCGTTTTTGGCCAGCGCTCCGAGAGGACAACCACCATGACCGGCACCGCCCAGCAGCCTTCCCGTCTTCGGGACCACGTCGGCCGCGGCCTGATGGGCTTCAACGCCGTGATCACCGTCGCGGTGTTCGTCAACGGGTTCTTCCTGATGGCGGCGGCTGATGACGACCGGTTCATGGTGGAGGGGTGGCGTACCTTCGGCTACTTCGTCTTCAGCGCGATGTGGGCGATGCTCGCCTTCCGCCCGCGCCTGGCGCCGGCGATCTGGGAGCTGGTGATCTTCCACAAGGTGGCCTCGACGGTGGTCGCCATCTCCGTCATCCACACCACGGAGGGCTTCCAGTCCACCATCGCCGACGCATTCGTCTCCCTGTCCACGATCCTCGCCTACGTGCTCTGCCGCGGCTGGGAGTCCTGGCGGGTGGTCCGGGCCGACACCACCGCACCGCGCGCGGCCTGAGCCGAAACGCCGGATATGGTCGGCTCATGGTCACTCCACGGCAGTCGGCGCGCGAGCACATGATGCGGGACATCGTGCGCGTGGGGCGCGAGCACCTGACCTCGGTGCTGCCTGCCGAGTTGTCCCTGCGGGCCGTGGCAAGGGACCTCGGCGTGGTGCCCTCCGCGCTCTACCGCTACGTGCGCGACCGCGAGGCACTGATCACGCTGCTGATCGTGGACGCCTACAACGAGCTCGGCGATGAGGTGGACGCGGCGCTGGCCGCCGCCGCGCGCCGGTCGCACCGCAACCGCCTGGAGGCCGCGGTGCTCGCCGCGCACGCCTGGGCGGCCAGGGAGCCGTCCAGGTTCGCCCTGCTCTACGGCACACCGGTGCCCGGCTACGCGGCTCCCGGCGAGCAGACCATGCGACCGGGCACCCGGCTGGTGTACGCGATCGCCATGCTGGCCGAGGACGCCTGGCGGACGGGCAAGCTGACCGCGGTGACGGCCCCGCTGACCAAGAGCGTCCGCGCGGACATGGAGAAACTGCGCCACGACCACGGTCTGACCATGCCCGTCGGCAACGTGGCCAGGGTCTACGGGCTGTGGTCGGCGATCGTCGGCGCGATCCTGTTCGACACCTTCGGCCAGTACGCGCGGGACACGGTCACCGACCCGGAAGCCTTCCTCCGCGCGCACATCGCCGGACTCGCCGGCACCATCGGTCTCTAGCCGACGCTGCGGTGCAGGTGCGCCACGAGCGCTGAGCGGCGGGGCACGCCGAGCTTGCGGTAGACCCGGGCCAGGTGGGTCTCCACGGTGCGCTCGGAGAGGAACAGCCGGGTGGCGATCGCCTTGTTGGTCAAGCCTTCCCCGGCCAGCGCGGCCACCTCGGACTCCCGGCGGGTCAGCGCCCCGGGCGCGCTGTGCGCCGGTCCCGGGCCCGGTGGCGCGCAGCGGCGGCCCAGGCGGCGCTGGTGGCGGGTGGTCTCCTTCAGCAGCAGTTCCGCGCCGGAGCCGGTGAACAGCGCGGCGGCCCGGTCCAGCTCGGCCAGGGCTTGTTCGCGATCGCCCGCGGCGTCCCAGCCGAGTCCGGCCAGCAGGCGCGCCCTGCCCGTCTGCACCACGTCGCCTGCGCTGTGGAAGCCGCGGGCGGCGGTGGTCGCGGTGCGCGCGGCCGCGGCTCCGTCGGCGGCGGCGAGCTGCATGCGGGCGCGGGCCAGGTGGGCGAAACCCCAGCCGCGCGGGCGGTTCCGGTCCGCGACCCGGCTCGCGCGCTCGGCCCACTCCCCCGCTTCGGTCAGCGCGCCGCGGGCCAGTGCGGCCTCGGTCAGGGTCTCGTAGTGCTCGGGCCGGTAGGCGTGCAGCAGGCCGGGCAGCTCGGGGCCGCCGAGTGCCTCGACCTCGGCGCGGAAGTCCACCGGCTCGCCCAGCGCGAACCGGGCGGCGGTGCGGCTGAACAGCACCCAGGCGCCGAGCTGGAAGTCGCTGTCGTAGGCGCCGGGGTGCACGTCCTCGGACTCGGCCAGCGCGGTCTCGATCTGGCCGCGCCAGCGCGCGGTGGTCAGCAGCGCGGTCAGCCCGATCAGGTAGGGCGGCAGCGCGCCGACCAGCCTGGCCGCCTCGATCGCGTCCCGCGCGGTGGTCGCCGCCTCGGGCAGTTTGCCCAGTGCGGCAAGGGAAACCGCGCGCGGGGTGAGGAACTCCGAGAGCAGCAGGTGCTGGTGCCGCTGGCGGGCCAGGTGCAGGCCGCGGTCGAGGTGGCGCAGCGCGTCGGTGTGCCGGTCGTGGCTCTGCTCGGCCATGGCCACCCACATCAGCGTGTTCCACAGCGGCAGCACCTGTTCATCCGGCAGCTGGTCCAGCGCGGTGGCGGCCATGTCCAGGTTCGCGATCGCCTCGTCGCCGCCGTCGGGCGGGGCGAACAGCACCGCCATCGCGCGGGCGGCGATCTGCAGCGAGGGGTCCCGGCACCAGATCGCGGCGGCCCAGGCCAGCCGGGTGGCGGCCAGCGCGGACTTGTAGCCGCCGCGGCGGAACTCGATCAGGCCCCTGGTCAGCCACAGCACCGCCCCTGCCGGGGTGTCGGTCATCGGGGCCCGGTCCAGCTCGCGGCGCACCAGGGTGTCGGAGTCGGCGAGCTGGCCGCGCCAGCGGTGCAGCAGCGCGCAGCGGCCGACCGCGGTCTGCCGGAGGTCGTCGTCGCCGGGGGTGTGCGCGAGGATGTCGTGCAGCACGCTCAGCGCCTCCTCGACGTTGCCGGTCAGCGCGATGCTGGTGGCGTAACCGAGTTGCAGGCGCAGCCGGTCCACCCCGGCGTCGGCGGTGGTCAGCCGCAGCGCGGCCCGGTGCAGGCTGGCCGCCGCGGCCGGGGCGTGCAGCTGGAGGTTCTCCGCCGCGGTGGTGAGCACCTGGATGGCGGAGCTGTCGCCGACCTTGCCGCAGCGGGCCAGGTGCGGGGCCAGCTGGGTGGCCGGGGCGCCGCGGGCGCGCAGCAGCTCGGCCACCCTGCGGTGCGCGGTGGCCTGCCACAGCGGGCTGGCCGACTCGTACACCGCGGCCCGCAGCAGCGGGTGCCGGAAGGTCACCGAACGGTCGGGTTCGTTGGCGCGCAACAGGTCCGCGGCCACCAGCTGCTGCGCGGCGGCCAGCGTCTCCGGTAAGCCGATGCCGGCCGCGGCGGCCACCAGCTCCGGTTCGATCGGCTCGCCGATCACCGCGGCCGCCTTGGCCACCAGCCGGACCTGCTCCGGCAGCCGGGTGAACTCGGCCAGCAGCGCGGACTTCGCCGGCGCCGGGACCTGCTCGGCCAGCTGGTGCGGGTGCAGCGCGGACTCCGGCGCGCGGGCCAATGCTTGGAGGTACAACGGGTTTCCGCCGCTGGCCTGGTGCAGTGCGGCCGCCCGCAGTCCGCCGACCGCGGGCCCGAGCAGTCGTGTGGCCTCGGTCAGGTCCAGCGGTCCCAGCTCGATCCGGCGGCTGCTGCCCGCCGGGACCGCGCGGGTGAGCACCGCGGCCACCGCGCTGGGCAGCTGCCGCGGCCGGTAGGCGGTGATCAGCAGGATCGGCCTGCGCGGGCGGTGCCGCAGCAGCTGGGCGAGCAGCTCGGCCGAGGCCGGGTCGCACCAGTGCACGTCGTCGAGCACCAGCACCAGCGGGCGGTGCTCGGCCAGCAGCTCCAGCGCCCTGATCACCGCGCGGTGCAGCTGGAAGCGTTCGGCGTCCAGGCCAAGCCCGTCGGCCGCCCGCCCGGCGCAGGCCGGGAACACCGAGGCCAGCCGGGCACGCAGCGCGGCGGGCAGCGGGTGGTCGGCCAGCAGCGGGTCCAGCGCCTCCACGAACATGCCGAAGGCGGGCCGCGGCTCGAACTCCACGCCCCGGCCCCAGCCCAGCAGCACGCCGTCCGCGCGCTCGCGCAGCTCCTCCAGCAGCCTGGTCTTACCCAGCCCAGGCTCGCCGACGACCTCCGCGACGCTCAGCCGTCCCCCCGGCAGGTCGTCGAGCAGCCGGGTCAACTGCCGTAGCTGGCTGTCCCTGCCCACCAATGGCATCTCGTCCCCTTTTCCCCCGAGGACGGTTTACCAGAAGTGCGGTGAGGTCCAACGATCACCGAGACGATGCGCGCGCACGCAACAACGCCACCGCCATCGGCTTGCCGGACCGGGCGCGCACCTCGAACCGGGCAGTGGCCGGGCCGATCGGGGTGACCACAATGGCCAGCTCCACCGGTCCGCTGATCACCGGCGGGTCGCCCCGGCGCAGGCCGCTCACCTCGACGTCGGCGCAGCGGAGGACGAAGAACTCCGCGCCCGCGGCCAGCGCCAGCTCGCCGAGCACCGCGGTGGCCCGGCCGAGGCTGCGTTTGGTGATGGTGTCCACGCTGGGCCAGGCCCGCGCGTCGATGACCAGCCGCCAGCTGAGCACGCCGTCGCCGTCGGGTGGTCCGGTCAGGACGCCCAGCAGCGGGTGGACCGCGGGTGAACAGGTCATGGGCCCAGCGTCCCGCAAACGTGGGCGCCGCGGGCCCAACCTGTACCGACGGACCTCCAGACTTGCCCGGAAGTCCACCCGGGAGCGCCTGTGCTCAGGTCTCTTCGTCCTCCGCGTACAGCGGTTCGTCCCGGGTGCGCCGCCAGTGCACGACCCCACCGATGGCCAATGCCCACAACGGCACGCTGTACAGCCAGCCGAGCACCGGACTTCGCCTCCCCACGATCACCGGACCAGGGCAGAGTAGTGCCGGGCGCGGACCACCGGACAGAGCACCATCGGGTGAAACCGATGGTCCGCGAGATGCGGCTGGCCGCACAGCGGATGATGTTGTCTCGACAAACCGGGCCGAGGGGACAGGGGGAACGCGCGATGCGCTGGGACAGTTGGGTCGCCATCGGGGACAGCTTCACTGAGGGCATGTGCGATCCGGCCCCCGGCAGCAGGCCCTGCCAGCCAGGTCCGGACGCCCGGTACCGGGGCTGGGCCGACCGGCTGGCCGCGATGCTGGCCGAGGCCGAGCCGGGCACCCGGTACGCCAACCTGGCGGTGCGCGGCAAGCTGATCGGCGAGATCCACGCCGAGCAGGTGCCGGTGGCGGTGGCCGCGGGGCCCGCGCTGGTCACGGTCAACGGCGGCGGCAACGACCTGCTCCGCCCCGGCAGCGATCCCGACCAGGTGGCCGCGGCCTTCGAGGACGTGGTGGCCGACCTGCGCGCAGCGGGCAGCCAGGTGCTGGTGTTCACCGGCTACGACCCGCACCAGGGCTCCCTGCTGCGCCGGATCAGGGGCAAGATCGCCGTCTACACCGCGCACGTGCACGCCATCGCCGCCCGCCACGACTGCCTGCTGGTGGACCTGTGGGCTTTCCGCGCGTGGACCACCGACTGGCGCTACTGGTGCCCCGACCGGGTGCACCTGGCCGCCGAGGGGCACCGCAGGGTCGCGCTGCGCACCGCCGAGGCGCTCGGCCTGCCGGTGACCGAGGACTGGCGAGCGCCGCTGCCCGGGGTGCCGGAGCCGTCCAGGGGGCAGCGGCTCTACGCCGACCTGCGCTGGGCCGGGTCGCACCTGGCGCCGTTCGTGGTGCGGCAGCTGCGCGGGATCTCGATGGGCGCGGGCGTGCCGCCGAAACGGCCGGTGCTGACCGAGTTCGCCGAACACTGATTTCGCACCCGATCCGCACGCATTGCGACCGCACCAATACAGGTTGAACCCCATTCAGGTTTTTCCTGGTTCGCGGGGCAGGAACTGAGGTTCTTCCAGGCAGCGGACTTTCCCCTCGTCGCCGCGCGTCCTAGCTTGTGGGCAAGGTGCTTGGCCGGCAGCAGGGGCCGGCCAAACACCTGGTTCCGGTGGGAGGCAGATCCCTGGTGAACACTCCCGGATCTGCCTCCCGCTGGAGATTCAGGCAGCGGCGGCCTTTTCCATCCGCCTCGGCCTGGACCGCGCGCGGTGGCGATCAGCTAGCCCAGCATGTCGAGCAGCTGGGCGCAGCGGATCAGACCGAGGTGCGAGTACGCCTGCGGGTGGTTGCCCAGCGAGCGCTCGGCCACCGGGTCGTACTCCTCCGGCAGCAGCCCGGTCGGCCCGGCACAGTCCACCATCTGCTGGAACAGCTCCTCGGCCTCCGTCCGGCGGCCGGTGAGCAGGTACGCCTCGATCATCCAGGCCGCGCACAGGTGCCAGCCGCCCTCCGAGCCGGGCAGGCCGTCATCGCGGTGGTAGCGGTATACCGTCACACCCGACCGGAGTTCCGCCTCGGTCGCGGTGACCGTGGCCTGGAACCGGTCATCCGTGGGATCAATCAGTCCCGAGAGTCCAATGTGGAGGGTCGCGGCGTCCAGGTCGGTGCCGTCGTAGGCGGTGGTGAAGGACTGGACCTCCTCGTTCCAGCCGTGCTCCAGCACATCAGCGGCAATGGTGTCCCGCAACGGGATCCAGCTGGGATCGAGGTCGCGGCCGTAGGTCTCCCCCAGCGCGATCGCGCGGTCCAGGGTGACCCAGCACATGACCTTGGAGTACACGCGGTGCCGGGGCGCGGCGCGTTCCTCCCAGATGCCGTGGTCGGGTTCGTGCCAGCGGCGGGTGACGGCTTCGGCCATGGCTTCGACCATGCGCCAGTCGTCGTCGGTGAGTTTGCCCCTGGCGTCGCTGAGCTTCTGCACCAGGTCCACGACCGGGCCGAAGACGTCGAGCTGGACCTGTTGGTTGGCCAGGTTTCCGACGCGAACGGGGCGGGAGCCCGCGTAGCCGGGCAGGGTGTCCAGCACCGCTTCCGGGCCGAGGGTGGTGCCGTGCAGGGTGTAGAGCGGGTGCAGGCGTTCCGGGCCGGTCAGGGTGGCCAGCACCCGGTGCACCCAGTTCAGGTAGGACTCGGCCTCGGTGAGGGATCCCAGTGATACCAACGCTTGCGCGGAGAGAGCGGCGTCGCGGACCCAGCAGTAGCGGTAGTCCCAGTTGCGCACGCCGCCGATCTCCTCCGGCAGCGAGGAGGTGGCCGCGGCCAGGAAGGCGCCGGTTTCGCCGTGCTGGAGGCCGCGCAGGGTGAGCGCGGAGCGGGCCACCAGGTCGCGCTGGGTGCGGGGCAGGTTCAGGGCGGCGAGCCACTCGGTCCAGTAGGCGTCGGCGCGGGCCCGGCGCTCGGCTTCGGGCGCGGCGGCGGTCAGATCGCTGGTGCCGCAACGCAGTTCCAGCACCACCGGGGCGTCCGGGCGGACCGTGACCAGGGCCTGGGCGGTGTCGTGCCGGCCGTCGGAGACGATCTCCCAGTCGACGCCCGGGGAACGCAGCACGATCGGGTCGGTGGTGCCCAGCACGCGCAGGCCACCGGGTTCGGCCACCAGGGACACCGGGACCTGGCCGAACTCCGGCCGCGGCGCGAAGGTGACCAGCGCGGTGGTGTCGCCGGAGATCACCCGGATCAGGTCGGTGCGCTGGGGCGGGGCGTAGTGGTCCAGGTAGTCGGTGACCAGCAGCTTGGACCAGCGCGTTTCCACCGTCATGGTGCCGGGCACGTAGCGCTGACCGAGGGGCAGGCCGTTGCGCTCAGGCTTGATGGAGAAGTGGCCCGCGGACGGCCCACCCAAGAGGTCGGCGAACACCGCGGCCGAGTCGGGTTCCGGGTGGCACAACCAGGTCAGCCGGGCGTCCGGGGCGACCAGGGCGACCGAACGTTCGTTGGCCAGCATGGTGAGGCGTTCGATGGGCACGGCCTGCTCGCCGTAGAGCCAGTTCCGCCGTTCCTCCAACAGGAAGGCCAGCACCAGCGCGACCTCGGGGGTGTCCGGGAGGCGGTACTCCGCCGCGGTCTGCCCGTCACCGACCTTGATGCCCAGGTCCGGTCCGGCCAGGGCCTGGAAGGCCTTCTCGTCGGTGACGTCGTCGCCGATGAAGAACGCGGCCGAGGCGGCCACCTGGTGCCGGAGCACGTCCAGGGCGTGGCCCTTGTCGGTGCGGATCACCGCGAGCTCGATGACCGCTTTGCCTTCGGTGACCTGGATTTCCGGCCAGGTGCAGGGGCCCTGCCGGACGGCGGCGAAGACGCGTTCGCCGACCTCGGGGTCGGCGCGGCGGATGTGCACGGCGACCGAGGCGGGCTTGAACTCCAGGTGCACGCCGGGGGTGTTCGCGGTCAGGGCTTCCAGCGCGCGCCGGACCCTGGTGAGGCGGTCCTTGGCGGCGGGGGCGAGCTGGTGCACGAAGCCGACGTCGAACTCCGAGCCGTGCGAGCCCACCAGGTGGACCTCGGCCGGCAGGCGGGACAGGGTGGCCAGGTCGCGCAGGGCGCGCCCGGAGATGACCGCGATCGTGGTGGCGGGCAGGGCGGCCAGCGACCGCAGCGCGTTCACCGACTCCGGCAGCGGCCGGGCACGCTCGGGATCGGCGACGATCGGGGCCAGGGTCCCGTCGTAGTCGCAGGCGATGAGCAGTCTTGGCGTGCGGGCCAGCTGCACGACCGCTCGGCGCAGCTCGGCGGGCAGCGCGGCGGCCGCGGTGCGCTCGGGCACCACGGTCAGCTCGGCGGCGGGCGCCGCCACCGGCGGACTCGACGTGCGGGCCACCCCGGCGTCGCTGAACTGACCCACGGGAACTCCTTCACCACGGCCGCGACCCCGTGTCGCAGGCGGCGACACTAACGCGGGGCCGCACCGGATTCTGGCTAGTTTCGAAGGCGTTCATGCGCCGCCCCCGCACTACTGCGGATAGGAGTTCCGGTTCGCTCTCCGGAACTGGGAAAGCCCGTTCCCACGACTGAGCCCGGCCGCGATTTCCGCGACCGGGGCTCAAGTGTGGGACTAGTGACTAGTCCGCGCCGGACTCGATCGCGGCGAAGTCGAGCAGCTCGTCGTCGCCCTCGGCCATGCCACGGGAGGCGATGGCCTCCGCGCCGCCCTCGGGCATGTCGCCGACCAGCTCGGTCGGCGGCACCTGCTGGACGCCGAGCAGCGCCGGGTGCGTGCTGCCGACCATGCCCAGTCCGGCGTACTGCTCCAGCCGGGCGCGGGAGTCGGCGATGTCCAGGTTGCGCATGGTGAGCTGGCCGATCCGGTCCACCGGGCCGAACGCGGAGTCCTCGGTGCGCTCCATGGACAGCTTGTCCGGGTGGTAGCTGAACCAGGGGCCCGCGGTGTCCAGCACGGAGAAGTCCTCGCCGCGCCGCAGGCGCAGGGTGACCTCGCCGGTGACCGCGTTGCCGACCCAGCGCTGCAGCGCCTCGCGGATCATCAGCGACTGCGGGTCCAGCCAGCGGCCCTCGTAGAGCAGCCTGCCCAGCTTGCGGCCCTCGGTGTGGTAGCTGGCCAGCGTGTCCTCGTTGTGGATGGCGTTGACCAGCCGCTCGTAGGCGGCGTGCAGCAGCGCCATGCCGGGGGCCTCGTAGATGCCGCGGCTCTTGGCCTCGATGATCCGGTTCTCGATCTGGTCGGACATGCCGATGCCGTGCCTGCCGCCGATGGCGTTGGCCTCCAGCACCAGGTCAACCGGGCTGGGAAACTCCTTGCCGTTGATCGAGACCGGCCGGCCCTGCTGGAAGCCGATGGTGACGTCCTCGGTGAGGATGTGCACCTCGGGGTCCCAGAACTTCACCCCCATGATCGGCTCGACGATCTCGATGCCGGTGTCCAGGTGCTCCAGCTGCTTGGCCTCGTGCGTGGCGCCCCAGATGTTGGCGTCGGTGGAGTAGGCCTTCTCGGTGCTGTCCCGGTAGGGCAGGTCGTGGCTGAGCAGCCACTCCGACATCTCCTTGCGGCCGCCGAGCTCGGTGACGAAGTCGGCGTCCAGCCACGGCTTGTAGATCCGCAGGGAGGGGTTGGCGAGCAGCCCGTACCGGTAGAACCGCTCGATGTCGTTGCCCTTGAAGGTGGAGCCGTCGCCCCAGATCTGCACGTCGTCCTCGAGCATCGCGCGGACCAGCAGGGTGCCGGTCACGGCGCGGCCGAGCGGGGTGGTGTTGAAGTAGGTGCGGCCACCGGAGCGGATGTGGAAGGCCCCGCAGGCCAGCGCCGCGAACCCCTCCTCAACCAGGGCCGCCTTGCAGTCGACCAGCCGGGCGACCTCGGCGCCGTAGGCGGTGGCCCGCCCAGGTACGGAGTCGATGTCGGGTTCGTCGGCTTGGCCGATGTCAGCGGTATAGGCGCACGGCACGGCGCCCTTGTCACGCATCCACGCGACAGCAACCGACGTGTCGAGGCCGCCGGAGAAGGCGATCCCGACACGTTCTCCGACAGGCAGTGAGGTAAGCACCTTGGACACGAGTGAAGTATATGCATGCCTCTGTATGACTATGCAAGTGTGAGGTTGAACCGGCAGTCTTCGGGTGACGTGGCCCGCGTCCTGTGGATCTCGTGCGTGAGCGCCGGAGTCCAGGTCGTTCCTGGCGGTGCCGCCGCAACGGCCTCGTACCGGGTTGTACGTGGCCGTTCCGGCGG
>NZ_JBSFUA010000036.1:0-90119 GCF_053591555.1 Crossiella sp. NPDC003009
CGCGAGCTCACGGCCGAGGCCGATGACGACACGAGCTGGGACCGGGCGCAGGGCCGGGTCACCGAGGAGTTCAAGACCCTGGAGGACACCCTTCATCAGACCGATGGGAACGCCGCCGCTGACGTTTCAGCTGGTCAGTGCTGCTTGGGACCGGCCTGGTCGGCCAGCATGCGCAGTCCGCTGACCAGGCCGCCCGGCAGGTCGCCCTCCTTGAAGGAGGCGACCATGCTCATCACCGCGAGCTTGCAGCCGCGGTCGGCCAGCCTGCGCCCGGACTCCGCGCCGGTGACGATCTCCAGCACCCGCTGGCCGGGGGACACCGCGATCAGCACCGCGTTGGCCGCCTTGGCGCCGAGGGAGCCGTGCAGCTGCTCCGCGCGGGCGCGGGTGTCCTCGCCGAGGTCGCCGAGGTAGATGCTGAAGTCCAGGCCGGAGCTGCGGCTGGACAGGGTCAGCGCCTCGTCCAGGGTGGCCAGCTGGGCCGGGCTGAACGGCAGCTTCGGGCCGTTGTCGCTGATGTGCCTGGCCGAGGAGATCCGGCCGTGCGGCATCAGCGCCTCGCCGAGGGCCAGGTCCTTGGGGTCGACGCGGGTCGCCACCTCACCAGTTGCCACGGGCACCTCCCCGAGCGGTGACGGCGGTCGCGGCCGCCTCGTTGTCTTGCGCCGCGGCAGCGGCGGAGGTGGTCAGGCCAGCGGGGTTGGCAGTCCACCACACGGGCTCGTGGGGCCACTCCTGGCCGGGCCGGTAGCGCTGGCCCCGGCTGGAGTTCGGCCACATCGTCAGCAGGGTGATCCCGAGGTACAGCGCCAACGGGATCCCCGCGAAGACGAGGATGGTCTCCAGGACGGTCACGGCGGCAACTGTAGATGGTGGGTCCCGGCTGCGCTGGCAGTGGTCCCCGTGCGGCCGTTCGCGGGTATTCGCCAGGTTTCGGCCGGAGGCCGCGGAAGGTAACCCGGAAGTGTGACCCGCGACGCACCACGGCTCCGAAGCCACTCGACCGGCCCAGCTCACTGGGCCAGTCGGCCCCGATCCGAACAGCGGCAAATGGCGGCCGCTTTGGCGGCTTGTCTGCGGCGAGCCAGGCTTCTACTTTTCACCTATCCGGGTCTTGTGCACGCAGACTCTTCCACGCAGAGCAGCATCCCACCGATGGGAGACGCCAACATGTCGGATATCAAGACTCTCGAACAGAGCAACGACCACACCCGTTCGGGTAAGTGGTCACTCATCCGCAATGCAGGCGTGCGCATCAGCAACTTTGATGGCGTCCGGATCAGCGGACGCGCCGGGGTACGCATCAGCGCCGTTGATGACGTTTGCGTCTCTGGTCACGCAGGGGTGCGGATCAGCGGCCGGGCGGGTGTCCGGATCAGCTCGGCGGACACGGTGCGTGACGGCGTGCGCATCAGCGGAGTCGATCGCGGAGTGCGCATCAGCGGAGCTTCGGGGGCGCGAATCAGCGGGGCCGAGCGTGGGGTGCGGATCAGCTCGGCGGAGCGTGGGGTGCGGATCAGCGGCGTGGACCGGGGCGTGCGGATCTCCGCCCAGGACGGTGTGCGGATCAGCGGCGAGGCAGGCGTCCGGATCAGCGGAGCCGAGCAGGGGGTGCGGATTTCCGCCCGGGACGGTGTGCGGATCAGCGGTGAAGCGGGTGTCCGGATCAGCGGGGCCGAGCAGGGCGTGCGCATCTCCGCCCGCGACGGTGTCCGCATCAGCGGCGAGGCAGGCGTCCGGATCAGCGGCGCTGAGCGCGGGGTGCGCATCTCCGCCCAGGACGGTGTCCGCATCAGCGGTCAGGCCGGGGTTCGCATCAGCGGCGAGGCGGGTGTCCGGATCAGCGGCGCTGAGCGCGGGGTGCGGATCTCCGCCCGCGACGGCGTGCGCATCAGCGGCGAGGCGGGCGTGCGGATCTCCGGGCGCGCCGGGGTTCGCATCAGTGCTCGCGATGGGGTGCGCATCAGCGCCGCCGATGGCGTGCGGATCAGCGCCCAGGTTCCCGCGCTGGCCGTGGCGGCCTGAACGACCGGGTCAGGCGGCGGGTTCGCCGAGGTAGGGCAGCCACTGCGGGTCCGCGTCGGGCACACCGGCGAGCAGGCGCCAGTGCTGTCCGCGCGGGGTCCTCGGCACCACCCGCAGCCGCCAGCCCAGCTCGCTGAGCAGCTTGTCGGCTTTGCGGTGGTTGCACCTGGCGCAGCAGGCGACCGTGTTCTCCCAGGTGTGCTGACCGCCTTTGCTGCGCGGGACCACGTGGTCGATGGTCTCGGCCCGGCCGGCGCAGTAGGCGCAGCGGAACCGGTCGCGGTGCATCAGGGCGGCGCGGGTCAGCGGGATGCGGCCTCGGTAGGGCACCCGGACGAAAGTGCTCAACCTGATCACCGAGGGCACCGCGACGGTCTCGCTGGCGGAGTGAACCTGCAGGCCAGCGGTGTCTCCGTGGACGATTTCCGCTTTGCCGCAGACAAGAAGTACGATCGCTCGGCGCACCGGGAGAGCCGTCAGCGGCTCGAAGGTGGCATTCAGCAACAACACACGGCGTCGACCCCAGCCAGGGGTCGTCTCGCTAGGGGCCGCCCGTTCCTGCGCAGGCACAGGAACGCACGCGGCCAAGGCCGGCGGGACCCCGTTCGAGGACGAACGGACCCGCGGCGTCTGCCCACCGGCTACGCCGATGGGAGTCGGTTGTCGGTCGGGCACGCGACCACCTCCACCGGGTCAACACGTAGTCGACCACATAATGCGCTATTCGCGCACCTGTGATCTGTAACGTGTCGGGCAGGCTCGCCCGAATCTACGGTGAACGAGCGGCTAACCGGTGGAGTGACAAGCCTGTATCGGTACTGTTCCGATCGTGAGCCAGTCGCGTCCCGCAGCCTCGACCTACCCGCCCGCCGAGCGCCTCGACCTGGTCGACGAGCTGCACGGACACCGGTTGCCGGACCCTTACCGCTGGCTCGAAGACGCCGCCGATGAACGCACCCAGTCCTGGTCGGCCGCGCAGGACGCGCTGGTCAGCCCGCTGCTGGCGGAACTGCCGGGTCGCGCCGCGGTGGCCGAGCGGGTCGGCACGCTGCTGCGGTCCGGGTCGGTGTCCGCGCCGTTCTGGCGCAACGGCCGGGCCTTCTTCACCCGCCGCCTGCCCGGTCAGGAGCACTCGGTGCTGCACGTGCGGGAGGCCGACGGCAGCGAGCGCGCGCTGATCGACGTGGCCGCGCTGGACCCCTCCGGCCTGACCACCCTGGACTACTGGGTGCCCAGCCTGGAAGGCGACAAGCTCGCCTACCTGCTCTCCAGCGGCGGCGACGAGGAGTCCCAGCTGCACGTGGTCGACGTGGCCACCGGCCGGGTGCTGGACGGGCCGATCGACCGGGCCCGCAACTCGCCGATCGCCTGGCTGCCCGGCGGCGAGGAGCTGTACTACGTCCGCCGCCTGGCGCCCGAGGCGGTGCCCGCCGGCGAGGAGCTGTTCCACCGGCGGGTGTGGCGGCACCGGCTGGGCGCCGACCCGGCCAAGGACGAGCTGGTGCACGGCGAGGGCCTGGACAAGACCAACTACTACGGCGTGCGCCTGTCCGCCGACGGGCGCTGGCTGGTGGTCGACGCCACCCCCGGCACCGCGCCCAAGGAGTCGGTCTGGATCGCCGACCTGGCCGGTGACGGCAAGCTGCGCCAGATCGTGGACGAGGTGGACAGCGCCTACTGCACCGCCTGGGTCGAGCGCGACGGCAGGCTCTACCTGCTGACCACCCTGGACGCCCCGCGCTGGCGGCTGTGCGTGGCCGACCCGGCCGAGCCCGGCCAGGAACACTGGCGCGAGCTGATCGCCGAGGACCCCGGCTCGGTGCTGGAGACCGCCCGCTGGCTGGACGGCTCGCTCGCCGTGCTGCGCAGCCGCCACGCGGTCTCCGAGGTGCACCTGCACGATCCGGCCGACGGCAGCCACCTCACCCAGATCCCCTTGCCCGGCACCGGATCCGTGCACGGACTCTCCACAGTGGACAGTCTCACCACGGCGGACGCCGACACGCTGTGGATCGGCTGGACCGACTTCGTCACCCCGCCCAGCGTGCACCGGCACGTGCGCTCCACCGGCGTCACCGAGCTGCTGGAGTCCGCGCCCGGCTCGGTCGAGGTGCCCTCGGTGCACACCCAGCAGCTGGCCTACACCTCGGCCGACGGCACCACCGTGCACATGTTCGTGCTCTCCCCCGCCGCCGAGCCGGACCGGCCGCGGCCCACCCTGCTCGGCGGCTACGGCGGCTTCTCCATCAGCTACTCCCCGTCCTACAGCGCCTCCGCGCTGGCCTGGGTCGAGGCGGGCGGGGTGTACGCGCTGGCCTCGCTGCGCGGCGGCGGCGAGGAGGGCGAGGCCTGGCACCAGGGCGGCATGCGGGCGAACAAGCAGAACACCTTCGACGACTTTCACGCCGCCGCCGAACACCTGATCGCCACCGGCTGGACCACCAGCCCGCAGCTGGCCATCCAGGGCGGCTCCAACGGCGGCCTGCTGATGGGCGCGGCGATCACCCAGCGCCCCGAGCTGTACCGCGCGGTGGTCTGCTCAGCCCCGCTGCTGGACATGGTCCGCTACGAGGAGTTCCTGATCGGGCGCATCTGGAAGGACGAGTACGGCTCGGCCGCCGACCCGGCCGAGCTGGAGTGGCTGCTGTCCTACTCCCCGTACCACCACGTCCGGCCGGGCGTGGCCTACCCGGCGGTGCTGTTCACCGTCTTCGAGTCCGACTCCCGCGTGGACCCCTGCCACGCCCGCAAGATGTGCGCCGCCCTGCAGGCCGCCACCAGCGGCGACCCGGCCACCCACCCGATCCTGTTCCGCCGCGAGACCGACGTGGGCCACAGCACCCGCTCGATCTCCCGCACCGTCTCGCTGACCGCCGACACCCTGTCCTTCCTGGCCGGCGCCACCGGCCTGACCTTCGGCGGACAGTGACCGGCCGCACGTTCGCGTCATGATCGCGGTACCCGTGCGTCACCACCGTTGACAGGCCGTGACCAAGCCGGGTCACGGTCCACAAACGACAGCGCGAACCTGTGGGAACCCGCCCTGCGGTGTCCGCGTCGAAGGTTACGATGCGAGACGGCATCGAGCGCAGTAACTGGGAGGGTGTGACATGCCGCCACGGGATCCGGATGCGGATATCTCGCCAGGGCAGGCGAGGCTCAATCAGCACTACGCGACCGACTACTCCTCGGCTAAGACCGGCGGCAAGTTCAAGGTCGACAAGGCACACGCGCAGAAGGCGATCGACGGTCTGAACCTGGCCATCGAAGAGATCAAGGCGATCGAGGAGGAGGCGCGGCTGCTCCGTCAGCTCAGCGCGCCCGGCCGCGATCCCTACAGCGCGGTCGCCGTCGAGAAGATCACCGAGCGCGCGCTGGACCAGGCCGGCTGTCACGGGCAGGCCAACAAGCAGTACCGCGAGGCGCTGGAAGCCATGGTCGCCAACCTGACGGCGGTCATGAAGGGCTATGCGGACGCGGAAGACATGAACACCAAGCTTGGAGGCAAGGCGCAGTGAGCCGCAGGGTGCTGATCGCACTGACCACCGGACTTGCTCTGGCGGCGGTCGCCGGTTGCTCCGGGCCCTCGAACCCGCCCGCCTCCTCCGGTGCGACGAGTTCGGCCAGTGCGGCCACCTCCACCAGCGCAGGGCTCGCACCGCCCATCACCCAGCCCAAGCTCGACGTCGCGGCGTTCGAGGGCAAGACCTGTTCGCTGCTCACCGAGGCTCAGTACATCGAGCTCGGTGCGGAGAAGGCCGGCACCGCGCGGGCTGCCGCGACCGGTGAGATCTGTGCCTGGAACACCAAGCGCAACCCGAACACGAACCTCAACGGCCGGTTCAGCGTCAACATCAACAGCAAGACCGCGGGCGGCCTGAACCAGATCTACGCCGACAAGAGCAAGTACAAGTACTTCGAGGAGAAGCCGGTTGCCGGCTATCCCTCGGTGCACATCAACGAGTCGGTGCCCTTCGACAGCGGCGACTGCGGCACCGCTGTCGGCATCAACGACAACGTCATCCTGAATGTCGTCGTCCTCATCAGCGACAAGGCGGCGCCCGAGTACAAGGCGCCCTGCGCGCTGGCGGACAAGGTCGCCGAAAAGGTGATCGCGACTCTCAAGGGGGGTAGCTAGTCATGGCTCCGGATCCCTCGTGCATGCCCCGTCCGAACGCCTACGACGGGAAGACGATCTACGAGTTCTTCCACAAGGACGCCAAGGGCGCTGAGGCCACCACGGACCCGAACTACGAGGCGTGGCAGAAGCTCGGCGACCGCTACCTGACCGTCCGCGACATGGTCGAGAACGCGCTGGCGGCGGGCAAGGTGGCCTGGGAGGGCCAGGCCGCGGACCAGGCGCACGCGGTGGCCTCGCCGTTGGCGGCCTGGGCCGGTGCGGCCAAGAACGTGTGCACCGAGACGGCCTACAAGGTCGCCTCGCAGAGTGGTGACTTCCGGACGGTCAAGGACAAGGTCGAGATGCCGCCGGACCCGGGTGAGGAGCCCTGGCTCAACGGTGCGGCGTGGTGGGAGACCGACTACGACGAGGCCAAGCGGGTTCAAGGGGAGAAGACCACCGCGAACCAGCAGGCACTGACCGAGTACGCGGCGCAGAGCGAGACCAACACCAGCAACATGCCGCAGTTCATCCCGCCGCCTCCGGTGACCCCGGACACCAGCGGGACGAACCCGAACGAGGTGGACCCCGGCAAGCGCGACCCGAACGATCCCGGCGGGATCGGTGGCGGAGACCGCAACGGCAGTCGTACGCCGAACATCCCGAACCTCCCGCAGGGTCTGCCCGGCGGGGACGGGCGGCCGCCTGGCACCGGTGGTCTCCACGACCAGGTCGACCCGAGTCTGGTGAAGCCGCCGCTGGTCGAGCCGCCGCGGCCGCCGTACCTGCCGCCGACTCCGCCGGTGCAGCCGCCGCCGATTCAGCCCCCGATCGCGCCGCCCATCGGCACTTGGCCGCCGGGGCAGCAGCCGCCCAACGGGCCCGGTCGTGGGCCTGGTGGTGGGGCGCCGCCGCGGATGCCGGGGATGCCCGGTGGCGGTGGTGGTGGCCGTGGGCCTGGCGGCGGTGGTGGCGCTGGTGGGTTCGGGCCGCGTGGTGGCGGGTTCGGGCCCAGTGGGGCCGGGTTCGGGCCTGGTGGGTCCGGCGGTGTCGGTGCGGACGGGCACGGGCCTGGCGGGCGCGGTGGCGCCGGCGCGGGTGGGGCCGGTGGCCGCGGTGGCATGGGCGCCGGTGGCGGTATGGGCGGCGCGGGTGCGCGCGGCGATGAGGACAAGGAACACAAGCGGCCGAGCTACCTGGTCGAGTCCGATGACATCTGGGGTGACAACACGCTGGTCGCGCCGCCGGTCATCGGGGAGACCCCGCCCGGGTACCGCTGATCGCGCAACCTAGGAAGAAACCGTGCTGAGAGCCAGAGTCACCATCTCGCTGCCTGCCTACGACATCGTGTGGGAAAGCGAGAACCTGCAGGACAAGCACCCGACCCTGAGCATCCCCTCCTACGGGGAGACCTACCAGGATCGGCTTGACGTGCAACGGCGGGCCTGGCAGGAGCTGGAGGGGCTGGGCCTTGCCCGCAACGGCAAGGCCCACCCCGACCTGGTGGACACCTTCCACATGCTGGAGCGGCCGCAGCGGGAGTTCTACGGCTGGTTCAGCGCCCCCGGCGGCGAGGGGCAGCGCGCCGCGCTGTCCGCGGCCTCCGGGGACGACGCGGTGCTGGCCGAGATCATCGACGAGAAGCTGGTGCTGACCCCGCTGCGGCCGACCGGGCTGATCGACGCGCTGGTCTCGGTGCTGCCGGACAAACCTGCCGCGCGCGGGCAGTCCTTCAACTTCCCCGCCGACAGCATCGGCGACGGTGGTGGCGGTGGTCGGACCGGTGGACGGCACTCCCGGCCGGAGGACGACGGCGGCGGGTTCATGACCTCCTCGCGCGGCAGCGGCGGGCCCAGCCCGCAGCGGCTGAAGGAGATCATGGACAAGCCGCGCACCGGCGGCGGGCAGCTGTTCGTGGCGGCCCGCGACCGGCTCGGGTCGCGCAAGCGGGCCGAGAGCCCGCTCACATTCATCGACAACACCGACGGGCGCTACCTCGGGCAGAAGATGCGAGGTCCGGACGGTAGCCAGTGGGTCATCGTGGCCCCTGCTGACAAGCGCACGCTGGCCCAGAAGCTGTCCGAGATGGCCGCCTCGGTCAGTGGTCGCTGAGACCGCTCCGTAACATGGCACCGTGCCGAACGTTGTCACCTTAGTTAGTGACATGACCGTCGAGTCATCAGTGCGTGAACCACAGGAGTGGCTGCTCAGCTCGGCTGAGTGGCTGGCCAACAACCCGTGGGTCATCACCAAACCCATCAAGATCATCTTGGTCATGGCCGGCGCGTTCCTGCTGCGCTACGTGCTCCGGCGGATGATCGACAAGCTGACCGCGAACTCCGGCGCCGGGCGGGTGCCGGTGCTGCTGCGGCCGCTCAAGGAGCGCGCGCCCGAAGCGCTCAAGGCCGCGGCCGGGCCGCTGCTGTCCGAGCGGCGGGCGCAGCGGGCCAAGACCATCGGCTCGATATTGAAGTCGATCACTTCGATCCTGGTGTTCGGCATCGCGTTCCTGATGATCCTGGAAACGCTGACCATCGACATCACGCCGATCATCGCCTCGGCGGGTGTGCTGGGCGTGGCCATCGGTTTCGGCGCGCAGAACCTGATCAAGGACTTCCTGTCCGGCATCTTCATGATGCTGGAGGACCAGTACGGGGTCGGCGACGTGGTCGACCTCGGCCCGGCCACCGGCACCATCGAGACGGTGGGCCTGCGGGTCACCACGCTGCGGGACGTCAACGGCACCGTCTGGTACGTGCGCAACGGCGAGGTGCTCCGGGTCGGCAACTCCAGCCAGGGCTTCGCGGTCGCGGTGGTCGACTTCCCGCTGGCGCACACGGTGGACGTGGCCCAGGCGACCGAACTGATGGCCGAGGTGGTCACCGAGGCGGCGAGCCAGACGCCGCTGCTGGAGGACGTGCTGGAGCCGCCGGAGGTGCTCGGCGTGGAGAAGGTCACCTCGGACACGGTGACCCTGCGGATGACCGTCAAGGTACGACCCGGCCGTCAGTGGGCGGTGCAGCGCGCGCTGCGGGCCAGGATCATGGCCGCCTATGACGAGGCCGGCATCGAGCCGCCTTACCCGAACGGGCGACCTGGCGGGCCGGAACTGCCGCCCGCCCCGGCCGGATCCAAGACCTGAGCAACGGGGAGAATGGCTGTCGTGGGCACTCCGGAAACCTTCTACGACCTCGTCGGCGGCGAGGAGACCTTCCGTCGCATCGTGGGGCGCTTCTACGCCGAGGTCGCCAAGGACGAGGTGCTGCGGCCGATGTACCCGGAGCAGGACCTCGGCCCGGCCGAGGAGCGGCTGCGGCTGTTCCTGATGCAGTACTGGGGCGGCCCGCACACCTATTCCGACCAGCGCGGACACCCCCGGCTGCGGATGCGGCACGTGCCGTTCACCATCGGCCCGATCGAGCGGGACGCCTGGCTGCGCTGCATGCGGATCGCGGTGGACGAGGCGGGCCTGGAGCAGGAGCGCCGGGACCAGCTGTGGGCGTACATGGAGATGGCCGCTAACAGCTTGGTCAACTCCTGGGTGTGATCCAGACCGCGAAAGTCGGGAAACTCACGGATCACCCAAGTGGGCCTTGAATGTCGGACCCGGATGGCAGGATGAACCATCGTGCGACGATCGCCCGAGGTGGACCCCGACATCGCGGGGGGCAGTGCTGATCCTGCCGCCGCGTCCGACTGGTGGCGGGACTCCGTCTTCTACCAGGTCTACGTGCGCTCTTTCGCCGACTCCGACGGCGATGGGGTCGGTGACCTGGAGGGCATCCGGTCCCGGCTGGGCTACCTGGAGCTGCTCGGTGTCGACGCGCTCTGGCTGACCCCGTTCTACCGCTCCCCGATGGCCGACCACGGCTACGACGTGGCCGACCCGCGCGATGTGGACCCGCTCTTCGGCGACCTGGCCGCCTTCGATCGGCTGGTCGCGGACGCGCACGCGCAGAACATCAAGGTCACCGTGGACCTGGTGCCCAACCACAGCAGCGAGGCGCACGAGTGGTTCCAGGCCGCGCTCGTCAGCGGCCGGGGCAGCCCGGAGCGGGAGCGCTACATCTTCCGCGAGGGCCGCGGCCCCGACGGCTCGGAGCCGCCGAACAACTGGCCGAGCATCTTCGGCGGACCGGCGTGGACCAGGGTCCAGGACGGCCAGTGGTACCTGCACCTGTTCGCCCCCGAGCAGCCCGACCTGAACTGGCAGCACCCCGAGGTGTGGGCGGACCTGGAGCGGACGCTGCGGTTCTGGCTGGACCGGGGCGTCGACGGGTTCCGCATCGACGTGGCGCACGGCATGGCCAAGCCGGACGGGCTGCCGGACATGAACCCCGAGGACATGCCGGGCCCGCACCTGCTCTTCGACAACAACCGGGACCCGCGCTTTGACAACGACGGCGTGCACGACATCCACCGCATGATCCGCAAGGTGCTGGACGAGTACCCGGGCCGGATGGCCGTCGGCGAGATCTGGGTGCAGGACGACGAGCGGATGTCCCGCTACGTCCGCCAGGACGAGCTGCACCTGGGCTTCAACTTCCGGCTGGTGGAGACCGACTTCGACGCCGACTCGGTGCGCGGGGCGATCGACCACTCGCTGGCCGCGGTGCGCGAGGTCGGCGCGCTGCCCACCTGGACGCTGTCCAACCACGACGTCATCCGGCACGTGACCCGCTATGGCGGCGGCGAGCTGGGCGTCAAGCGGGCGCGGGCGATGACGCTGGTCGAGCTGGCGCTACCCGGCGTGGTCTACCTGTACAACGGCGAAGAGCTGGGCCTGCCCAACGTGGAGCTGCCGGACTGGGCCCTGCAGGACCCGTCCTGGGAGCGGTCCGGGCACACCGAGCGCGGCCGGGACGGCTGCCGGGTGCCGATGCCCTGGGAGGGCGACCAGTCACCCTTCGGCTTCTCCCCCGGCGAGCACACCTGGCTGCCGATGCCGCCGGAGTGGGTCGCGCTGACCGTGGAGGCCCAGCTGGAGGACCCGGCCTCCATGCTCTCGCTGTACCGGCAGGCTCTTGAGCTGCGCAAGACGCACGGGGCGATCAGCGGCGAAGAGGTGGAGTGGTACGGCGCGCCCGCCGGCTGCTTCGCCTTCCGCCGCAAGCCGGGCGGGCTGATCTGCGCGCTGAACACCTCCGGCGCGCTGGTCCCGCTGCCGCCGGGCGAGGTGCTGCTGGCCAGCGGCCCGCTGGCCGGTGAGCAGCTGCCGCCGGACACCGCGGCCTGGCTGGTCTGAGCCACCGGCCTGCTCGTCCGACCGGCTGGGAAACCCGGTCGACGCGGCTCGGCCGGGTGCCGCAGGATCGGCGGCGATGAACACCGCACGCGCCACCGTCCTGGTCCTCGCCGCCGCCGTGCTGTTCGGCACCACCGGCACGGCACAGGCCCTCGGCCCCACCGGCCTCGACCCGCTGACCGTCGGCTCGGCCAGGGTGGCGCTGGCCGGGGCGCTGCTGCTCGGCCTCGCCGTGCTGCGCGGGGCCTTCCGCGGCCTGCCACCGGCCCCCTGGCCGCTGGTCCTGGTGGGCGCGGCCGCGGTGGCGCTGTTCCAGGTCGGGTTCTTCTCCGGGGTGTCGCTGGCCGGGGTCGCGGTCGGCACGATCACCGCGCTCGGCTCCTGCCCGGTGTGGACCGGGCTGGTGCAGTGGCTGGTCACCAGGGAACGGCCCAGCCGGACCTGGCTGGCCGCGACCACGCTCGCGGTGGCCGGGGTGGGCACGCTGGTGTTCGCCAGTCCCAGCGGCACGGGGAAGGCCGCGGACGCGGTGCTGGGCGCGGTGCTCGCACTGGCCGCCGGGCTGGGTTACGCGGTCTACACGGTCTGCGCGGCCAGGATGATCTCCGCGGGGCAGCGTTCGGACGGGGTGATGGGCCTGCTGTTCGCCGGGGGCGGGCTGGTGCTGCTGCCGATGCTGCTGTGGCGCTGGCCGGGCGGGCTGGACGGCGGCGACCCGGCCTGGCTGTCCGGGCTGGCCGTGGTCGGCTACCTGGTGCTGGTGCCGACCGTGCTGGCCTACCTGCTCTTCGGCGCGGGGCTGCGGGTGCTGCCCGCGGCCACCGTGGCCACGCTCAACCTGGCCGAGCCGGTGGTGGCCGCGCTGCTGGGCGTGCTGGTGCTGGGCGAGCCGTTCACCACCGGCGGCGGGATCGGCGCGCTGCTGGTGCTGGCCGGGCTGGGACTGCTCGCGCTGCCCAGCCGGGCCAAGCGGCGGGAACCCGTGGCTCCCGCCGCCTGAGGACTTCAGACCAGCAGCGGCAGCAGGGCGTGCCTGCGGCGGACCACCGCGCCGAAGCGGGCGTCGATGCGCAGCCAGGCGTCGGTCGCGGTCACCTTCACCACGTCCTCGGCCGGGCCACCGCTGAGGAAACCCATGCCGGACAAGGCGAACAGCACCCGCAGCGGCACCTTCACGTCCAGCCCGCTGCCAGAGACGGTGAGCACCGTCTGGTCCAGCAGCGAAGCGGGCGGGGTGCCCTGCGGGCCGGTGTTCTCCTTGGCCAGCTCCACCCCCCGGTCGGCCAGCTCGCTGATCACCGCGACCGGCAGCAGGTCCACGTGCTGCCAGCCGATCGCCGGCGGCAGCGCCGACCGCCACAGCATGTCCCGCGGCGGACCGGGGTCGACCCGTTCGCCGCCGACCACGGCCAGCGCGGTCAGCAGCTCGTTGCCGGTCACCGTGATGTCCGCAGGCTGGATCGCGCCCTGGACGGACCTGGTGGCCAGCACGTCGAACGGGGTGGCGGCCCACGCTTCCA
The DNA here is from genome assembly GCF_053591555.1 of Crossiella sp. NPDC003009. Taxonomy (NCBI): domain Bacteria; kingdom Bacillati; phylum Actinomycetota; class Actinomycetes; order Pseudonocardiales; family Pseudonocardiaceae; genus Crossiella; species Crossiella sp. NPDC003009. The sequence goes on from NZ_JBSFUA010000036.1 coordinate 12,911, forward strand.
GCAGCCCGCCCTCGCGTTCCTTCAGCCGCACCGCCACCTGCTGGTCCAGCCGTACCGCCCTGGCCACGAACGCGCCGAGATCGTCCCGCTCCACTGGATCGGGCACGTGCAACTCAGCCAACACTCTCCCCCACCTGGTAACCGGCGAGGAACTCCCGCTCGGCTCCACTCAGTCGTCGTGGTCGTTGTGCGGACACGTCGAAGGGGACCAGCGTGGTCCTGGCGACCGCCGCGACCGGGTCCCCCGCCGCCGGGCCCGTGTGCAGAGTGTGCCGCACCACGAAGGTGGCGTGCCGCAGGTCCTCGATGCTCACCTCGGCGTAGACGTCACCGCCGGTGTAGCGCAGCTGGCCCTTGTACTCGACTTCCAGCCGGGACAGCACCAGGCCGTTGGCCATGTCGGTGAACCCGAGCCGCGCCGCCTCCACGAACAGCAGCCCGGCCCGGGCCTCCTCCAGCAGGGTGACCACGGCCGCGTGGTTGACATGGTTGAACACGTCCATGTCGGCCCAGCGCGGCCGCACCTGCGTGATGTATACGGGCATCAGCGGACGATACTGCGCACCCGGCGGGCCACCACCGACAGCGTCGGCAGGTCCAGCTTGCCGACTTCCTTGATCTCCTGCAGCGCGGCGCGGGCGCGGGCCAGCCTCGAGGAGTTGGCCTGCTCCCACTTCTCGATCTTCTCCGCCACGCTGTCGCCCACGTCGCTGGTGCGCAGCACGTCCAGGGTGATCTCCCGCAGCGAGGCGTAGAGGTCGTCCCGCAGCGCCAGCCTGGCCAGCGCGTGCCAGCGGTTGCCGCGTTCCAGCGCGCTCACCGAGGTGAGCATGCGGTCCACCTCCAGGTGCTCCGACAGCGCGTAGTACATGTCGGCGGCCTCCCGCTGACTGTGCTCGCCGACCACGTTGTCCCGCTCGGCCAGCTCGGCCACCTCGGTGACGTCGAGCAGGCAGTAGGTGTGCAGCAGCGAGGCGACCCTGCGGGCCAGCTCGACCGGCACGCCGTCGGCGACCAGCTTCTCCGCGTGCTCGACCACCTGCTCGCGTTCCCTGCCGCGCAGCAGCTCGATCGTGTCCGGCCCGACCTCGCCGATCAGGCTCTGGAAGCGGGCGATCTCCGCGCCGACGGCCAGCGGCTGCGGCCGGTTGGACAGCAGCCAGCGGCAGGCCCGGTCCAGCAGCCGCCGGATCTCCAGGATGATCTCGTCGGCCACCGCGGTGGGCACCACGTTGTCCAGCTCGTCCACCGCCCGCCACAGCGACGGCAGGTCGAAGACCTTGGTCACGATGGCGAAGGCGCGCACCGCGTCGGTGGCGCTGGCGTTGAGCTCCTCGGTCAGCCGGAAGGCGAAGGACACGCCGCCGCCGTCGACCACCTCGTTGACCAGCAGCGTGGTGGTGATCTCCCGGTGCAGCGGGTGCCTCGGGATGGCCTCGCCGAAGCGCTCGCGCAGTGCGGAGGGGAAGTACTCCGGCAGCCGCCTGGCGAACGCGCCGGACTCCGGCAGGTCGCTGGCCAGCACCTCGTCCTTGAGCGCCAGCTTGACGTGCGCGAGCAGCGTGGCCAGCTCCGGCGAGGTCAGGCCCTGACCGGCGGTTTCCAGCTGCTTGAACTGGCTCCGGCTGGGCAGCGCCTCCAGGGTGCGGTCCAGGCCGGTGCGCTTCTCCAGGTCGGCGACCAGCCTGGCGTGCACGGACAGCATCGGCGCGGCGTGCGCGCGGCTGATGCCGAGCACCGCGTTCTGCCGGTAGTTGTCCGCCAGCACCAGCTCGGCGACCTCGTCGGTCATCTCGGCCAGCAGCTCGTCCCGCTGCGCGCCGTCCAGCCTGCCGTCGGCGACCAGCCGGTCCAGCAGGATCTTGATGTTGACCTCGTGGTCGGAGCAGTCCACCCCGGCGGAGTTGTCCAGCGCGTCGGTGTTGACCTTGCCGCCGGCCCGGGCGAACTCGATCCGGCCGAGCTGGGTCAGGCCCAGGTTGCCGCCCTCGCCGACCACCTTGACCCGCAGCGCCTTGCCATCCACCCGCAGCGCGTCGTTGGCCTTGTCGCCGACCTCGGCGTGCGACTCGGTGGAGGCCTTGACGTAGGTGCCGATGCCGCCGTTCCACAGCAGGTCCACCGGGGCCAGCAGGATGGCCTTCATCAGCTCCGGCGGGGACAGCTTCGCGGTGCCCTCCGGCAGGCCGAGCGCCGCGGCGACCTGCGGGCTGACCGGGATCGACTTGGCGCCGCGCGGGAACACCCCGCCGCCCTCGCTGATCTTGGTCCGGTCGTAGTCGTCCCAGGAGGAGCGGGGCAGCTCGAACATCCGCCGCCGCTCGGCGAAGCCGGCCGCCGCGTCCGGGTTCGGGTCCAGGAAGATGTGCCGGTGGTCGAAGGCGGCCACCAGCCGGATGTGCTCGGAGAGCAGCATGCCGTTGCCGAAGACGTCGCCGGACATGTCGCCGACGCCGACCACGGTGAACTCCTCGGTCTGGGTGTCCACCCCCAGCTCGCGGAAGTGCCGCTTCACGCTCTCCCAGGCGCCGCGGGCGGTGATGCCCATGGCCTTGTGGTCGTAGCCGACCGAGCCGCCGGAGGCGAAGGCGTCGCCCAGCCAGAAGCCGTAGTCCTTGGCCACGCCGTTGGCGATGTCGGAGAAGGTCGCGGTGCCCTTGTCCGCGGCGACCACCAGGTAGGTGTCGTCACCGTCGTGCCGCACCACCTGGTCGGCCGGGACCACGGTGCTGCCGTCGGGGCCGGCGGCCAGGTTGTCGGTCAGGTCGAGCAGGCCGGAGATGAACATCTTGTAGCAGGCGATGCCCTCGTTCCAGGTCGCCTCGCGGTCCAGGCCGGCGTCCCCGGTGGGCTTGGGCGGCTGCTTGACCACGAAGCCGCCCTTGGCGCCGACCGGCACGATCACCGCGTTCTTCACCGCCTGCGCCTTGACCAGGCCGAGGATCTCGGTGCGGAAGTCCTCCCGCCGGTCGGACCAGCGCAGGCCGCCCCGGGCCACCGGGCCGAAGCGCAGGTGCACGCCCTCGATCCTGGGCGAGTAGACGAAGATCTCGAACCGCGGCCGCGGCTCCGGCAGGTCGGGGATGGACCTGGGCTCCAGCTTGAAGGCCACGTACGGACGCGGCTCGCCCTGCTCGTCGCGCCAGAAGTAGTTGGTGCGCAGGGTGGCGTTGATCAGGGTGAGGAAGCTGCGCAGGATGCGGTCCGCGTCCAGGCTGGTGACCTCGTCGATCCGGGCCGCCAGCTCCGCGCGCAGGTTCTCCGTCTGCGAGTTCCTGGTCTCTTCCGACAGCGCCGGGTCGAAGCGGGTCTCGAACAGCCGGACCAGCGCGGTGGCCACCTCGGTGTGCGCCAGCACGGCGTCCTCGATGTAGTCCTGGCTGTACGGCGTGCGGGCCTGGCGCAGGTACTTGGCGTAGGCGCGCAGCAGCGCGGCCTGCCGCCAGGTCAGCCCGGCGCGCAGCACCAGCTGGTTGAACCCGTCCACCTCGGCCTGGCCGCGCCAGGCGGCGGCGAAGGCCTCCTGGAAGCGGATGCGCACCGCGTCCAGGTCCTCGGTGGCGATCCGGTCCAGCACCGCGGTCTCCAGCCGCAGGCCGAAGTCGAAGATCCAGCACTGGGCGCCGTCCTCGCGGCGGATCTCGTAGGGCCGCTCGTCGACGACCTCCACGCCCATCCGCTGCAGCATCGGCAGCACCTGGGACAGGGTGACCCTGCGCCCGCACAGGTAGAGCTTGAACCGGCGCTCGCCGGGCTCGGCGTGCTCCGGCACGTAGAAGGACAGCGCGGACTGGCCCTCCTGGTCGAGCAGGCCCTGCAGCCTGCGCAGGTCGGCCAGGCCCTCCTCGGCGGAGAAGTCCTCCTTGTAGGCCTCCGGGAAGGACAGCGCGTACCGCTGGCCCAGCTCGGTGGCGGACTCGGTGCCCGTGCTCACCGGATGTCCCGCCGTCTCGGCCTGCGCCCGCCGCTCGGCCAGCACCGCGTCCACCATCAGGTCGTCCCAGCTGCGCACCGCGTCGGTGAGCTGCTGCTGGATCAGGGCGGCGTCCGGCTCGCTGTCCACGGTCGGGTCGGTGTGCACCATGAAGTGCACCCGCGCCAGCTGGGACTCCCCGATCCTGGCGCTGTACTCCAGCGAGGTGCCGGACAGCTCGGCCAGCAGCACCTCCTGCATGGCCAGCCGCGAGGTCGTGGTGTAGCGGTCGCGCGGCAGGTAGACCAGGCAGGAGTAGAAGCGGCGGTACGGGTCGCGGCGCAGGAACAGCCGCAGCCTGCGGCGCTCGGCCAGCGCGAGCACCTTGGTGATGGTGTCGTAGAGGCCGTCGATGTCGGTGGAGAACAGCTCGGTGCGCGGGTAGTTCTGGATCTCCTCCAGCATCCGCTGCCCGGAGTAGGACTCCAGCGGGAACCCGGCGCGGCGGATGACCTCGCGCACCCGGTGCTGGATGACCGGGATGTCGAGCACGTTCTCGTGCAGCGCGATGGTGGTCAGCACGCCGAGGAAGCGGTGCTCGCCGGTGACCTCGCCGTCCGGGCCGAAGGTCTTCACGCCCACGTAGTACGGGTAGACCGAGCGGTGCACCGTGGAGGGCGCGGAGGCCTGGGTCAGCACCAGCAGCTCGGGCGCCAGCGCCTGGGCCGCGGAGTCCGGGCCCGCGGTGAGGCTGCGCGCGGCCAGGCTGTCCTGGCGCAGCACACCGAGGCCGGAGGCGAGCACCGCGCGCAGTGCCGGGTCGCCGTCCGGGGTGTCCCTGACCAGCTCGTAGTGCCTGTAGCCGAGGAAGGTGAAGTGATCGGCGGCGAGCCAGCGCAGCAGCGCGGCGCCATCGGCCACCTCGGAGCCGTCCAGCGGCGGCGGGTTGCTGGTCAGCTCGTCGGCCAGCTGGGTGGCGGTGCCGATCATCTTGTCGGTGTCCTCGACGACCTCGCGGACGTCGTTGAGCACCGAGAGCAGCCGCTGCTTCAGCTCACGGGCGCGGTCCGGGTCGGTGATGAGGTCGACTTCCAGGTACATCCAGGACTCGGCCAGCGCGTCGGATGGCGGGTCGACCGGGTCCGCGTCGGTGAGGACCTCGAGCAGACCACCGGTGACGTCCCTGCGCACCACGACGATGGGGTGCACCACGCGCTGGGCCTGCACGCCGCCCCGGGAGAGCTCGGCGGCCACCGAGTCCACCAGGTAGGGCATGTCATCGGTGACGATCTGCACCACGGTCGCCGGGCAGCTCCAGCCGTCGGCGCCGGTGCTGGGGTTGAGCACCCGGATCGCGGGCCTGCCGGGCACTCGGCTGGCGGCGAGCTCGTAGTGCGAGCGGACGGTCCCGGCGAGCACGGCGGGCTCGTCGTCGGTGACCTCCTCCGCCGGGGCGTGGCGGTAGTAGAGCTGGATGAGATCGCCGATCTCCGGCGCGGTCGCGGCGGCGCGAGCCAACAGCTCGTCGCGGACCTGTTCGGGGCTGGCGGGCACTCCGGGGGTGGACTCGGGGTTGGTGGTCTCGGTGCGTGACGGTGCGGCGCCCAACGGTGCTCCGGTCGGTTTCATGTGCGGCTTGCTCCACAGCTCCCCGGCACCTCGGTGTGCCGGGACCAGGTTCACCCTACGACTACGTTCGGCTTCCCGTGGGGGCAGGGAGGCGCGGAAAGGTCCCTGGCCAGCAACGGAATCGGTCACCGAAACGATCAAGGGACCAGATGCCGGCCAGGTGTGACTGAGATCGCGTCACTTTGGGCCAGCCGGCCGTTCACCCGAAGGACGGGTCCCGCTTCGGCGGCGTCCAAGCCTGTTCCCTGGGCCCGTCGACCACCCGCGGCTGCGGCTCGGTCGGGTCCTCCACGTCGGGATAGCGCGGCGGCTCCGGCAGCATCGAGGCACTCGCGGTGGCATCCATGGCCCTGGCATACCCGAACGGATCCGGATCAGGCCCGGCGAACGGATCGGGCGCCCCGGTGATCTGGGGGCCGCAGCGACCGGTGAAGGGGCCGTCGTCGTCCTCGGGCGGCGGGGGCTGGACGGGCTGGTGGAAGCCGCTGGTCTCGGCGCGGTGGACGGTGATCCGGTTGTGCAGGAGGTCGGCCGGGGTGGTGGGGCCGATGATGGTGACCGGGGGGTTGGGCTGGTTGCGCTGGTAGGAGGGGGTGGCCGGATCGCTGGGATAGGCGGGGTCGGCGGGGTAGCTGGATTCGGCCGGGTAGGTGGAGGCGGCCGGGTAGCTGGGTTCGGCTGGGTAGGCGTGGTCCGCTGAGGCTGGGTAGCTGGCGGCTGCCGGGTAGGTGGGCTCCGCTGAGGCTGGGTAGGCGGGGCGGGGCGGTTCGCTGCCCGGGTAGGCGGGTTCCGGGGGCTCGGGAGCGCTTTCCGGTTCGGGAGCCGGGTCGGCGTAGTCGGTCTCGGGGTCCTCGCGGCGGCCGGTCTCGTAGGCGGCGAGGGCCTCGGCGAGCAGTTCGGCGAGCTTGGCGTCACCCCGGGACCGGCGTTCGGGCCCCTCTGCCGATGTGTCGGACCATTCCGGGGGTTGCTGGGCGGGCTCGGCTTCGCGGGGCATGAGGTCCGGGTGCGGCGCGGTCTCGCGGTGCAGGTGCTCGGCCGGCTCGGACTCCCGGGGGGCGAGGTCCGGGTGCCGCGGCTCCGGCTGCGCGAACTCCTGGTGCGCGCCGTCCCGGTGCCCGGATTCTCCGTGCGCGGCGTTCTGGTGCGCGGCGTTCTGGTGCGCGGCGTTCTGGTGCGCGGCGTTCTGGTGCGCGGCGTTTTGGTGCGCGGCGTTTTGGTGCCCGGCGTTGCGGTATTCGGCTTCCCGGTGCCCGCCATCCTGGTGCGTGGCGTTTTGGTGCCCGGCGTCCTGGTGCGCGGGCTCCTGGTGCGCCGCCTCCTCGCGCCCGGCCCCTTGGTGCGCCGCCTCTTGCTGCCCGGACTCGTGGTGCCCGGCCTCGTGGTGCCCGAAGTCCTGGTGCGCGGCCGCTTGGTGCCCGAACTGCTGGTGCCTCAACTCCCGGTGCCCGGACTCCCGGTGTGCGGGCTCCTGGTGCGCGGCCTCTTGGTGCGGGGCCTCTTGGCGTTGCGCCGCTCCCTGGCGCTCGGCCGTCCGGTCCGGGGTGTCGGCCTGGGGTTCGGCGGATCGGGGCGGCGGGGGCAGTGCGGGCTCGTACCCGGTCTCCGGCTCGGTGTCCCGCAACGCCTGCGCCCAGTCGAAGTCCAACGCCTCCGCCAGCGACGAGGACCTGCGCCGCGTCCGGACTTCCGGGGCCGGCGCCGGTTCCTCGACAACGGGCGGCTCGGCGGCCACCGGTTCGGGTTCGGGCCGCGGTGCCGGCTCCGGCTCGGCGGGTGCTTCCAGCTCTGGTTCCGGCGCGACCTCGGCCGCGGGCTCGTCGTAGTCGACAGTGGCCGCCCGCACCGACGCGAAGTCCGCTGGCGCCGCGACCGGTTCCGCCGCCACCGGCCGCGACCCGGTTAACGAGGCCGCGTCGAGCTCGGCCGGCCGCGGCGTTTGGTCGGTGATGATCGGCTGCGGCGCGGTCGGCGCCTCGAAGAACAACGGCGCCTCGGACTGCCCGAGCGCCTCCGGCTCCGGCGCCGGGCGCTCCCTGGGCGGCAGCGCGGCGAACCTGGCTTCCGAGGCGACCCGGCGGCCGGTGGGGTCGGGGCGGGCGTGGCTGCCGGTGGACTCGGCGGGGTTGGCCGGGGGCTCGCCAATGGGGGTGGCGGCAGGGGCCGGGAACTCGCCGGTCGGGGTGCGGGTGGCTGGCTGGGCGGGGAACTCGCCGGTGGTGGCCGCGGCGGGGATGGAGAACTCGCCGGTGGTGGCGCGGCTGGCCGGGGCTGGGAAGTCGGTGGCGCGGGTGGGCGTGGAGAAGTTGTCGGCGGTGGCCGGGGCCGGGAACTCGCCGGTGGCGGCGCGGGTCGGCGACGGGAAGCTGCCGGTGGTCTCTGCTCGGGTGGGCTGGCGGTGGCCGGTGGGGACTGCCTCGGACTCACCGGTGGCGGCCGAGTGCTGGCCTGCCGGGGTCGCGGGGTCGGGCTCGCCGGTGGGCTGCGGGCGGGTGACGGCCGGGAACTCGCCGGTCGATGCCGCGTGGGTGGCCGTCGCCGGAGCGGAGAACTCGCCCGATGGCGCCTGGTGGTCGGCGGCTGCCGGGATGCGGAACTCGCCGGATGACATGTGGCGGGTGGCCATCGCCGGGGTGCTGAACTCGTCGGACGGAATCTGGCCGGTGGCCGAGGCCGGAGCGGCGAAACCGTCCGGCGGAGTCTGGTCATCGGCCGCGGCGGGGGTGCCGAACTCGCTCGACGGGGCCGGACTGGTGGCCGAGGTCGGACTGGCGAAATCGCCCGATGGCGGCTGACCAGTCGCGGAGGTGGAGCTGGCGAAATCACCCGGCAGGGCCTGACCAGTCGCGGCGGCGGGGCTGGTGAAGCCGCTGGGCGGGGTTTGGTCAGTGGGGGTGGCGTATCCGCTTGATTGCGTCTGGTGGGCGGTAGTGGCTGGGGTGGGGAAGTCGCTCGTTGGCGACTGGCGGTGGGCCGTGGTGGGGGTGGGGAACTCGCCTGTCGGCTGGGGGGTGGCTGCCGCGAAAGTGGGGGAATCGGCCGTTCGCGCTCCGCGGGGGGCAGCGGCGAAGTCACCGGTGCTGGGGGCGCGGTGGGTGGTGGGTGGGCGGTCGTTGGTGTTGGCGCGGCGGGCCGGAGTGGGGAGGTCGGCGGCGCGGAAGCGGGGTGGGGTGGTGGCGTGTTTGGCTCGAGCCAGGGCGCGGTCGGCCTCGGTGATGAGGACGTCGGCTCTGGTGCCTGGGCGGTGCTGGGCGACGCCGGTGTTCACCGTGACCGGCAGCGCCGGGGACAGGCCCGCGACCTCGGTGCGGAGTTGTTCGGCCCAGCGCTGGGCCTGGTCTTGGGTAGCGCCCGGGAGCAGGACCGCGAGCTCCTCGCCGCCGACGCGGGCCACGGCGGCCTGCTGCGGGGCGGTGTCGCGGACGCGGTCGGCGACCGTGCGCAGCAGTTGCTCGCTGACGTGGTGCGGGGCGGTCTCGTCGAGTTTGCCGACGTCGAACAGGACCAGGGTGAGGGCGTGGCCGGGGTCGCCGCCGTTGACCACCGCGTCCAGTCTGCGGCGGAAGCCGCTCTGGTTCAGCAGGCCGGTGAGGTCGTCGATCTCGGCCGCGGTGCGGCGCAGCATCGGGACCGCGCCGCGTGGGGTGTCCCTGCGCACCCGGCCGCGGCGCAGCATCGCGGTGACCTGCTCGCGGAGGCCGGCCGCGGTCTCGCCGTGCAGCTGGGGCACCGGGATCTGTTCGATCAGCGCGACCCGGACCGCGTGCACCGCGCGCTGCCGCCTGCGTTCGGCGGCGTAGGCCGTGCGCAGGCAGGACAGCGCGTCCGCGTAGTCGCCGCCCATCTCGTGCACGTGCGCGAGCGCGGTCAGGCTTTCCGCCAGCAGCGGCTCCAGGCCGTGGCGCTGGGCCGAGTCGGCGGTGGCACCGAGCAGTTCGGCGGCCAGGTCGGGCTGGCCGGAAGGCAGGTACAGGCGAGTGGCCAGGGCCAGCCGGATCCAGCCGACGCTGGAGGCGACCGGGGCGCGGACCGCCTGCTCGAGCAGGTCGTACGCGGCTGACCGCGCCTCGCCGGGTCGGTTGGAGTCCAGCAGGGCGCACACCAGCTGCAGGATCAGCCGGGCGCGGGCGTGGCCGCTGTCGGCTGCCGGGTCGGCGAGCTGGTCCAGCAGGGCAAGGCCCTCCCTGGCGGCGTGCACCGCCGCTGGCAGGTCGCCCCAGCGGCGGTGGTGCGCCGAGGCCACCGAGTGCAGCAGGCCGCGCAGCACCAGGACGATGTCCGGCTCCAGGTCCGGATCCTCGCCGTAGAGCTGGTCGGCCTCGGCCAGCGCCTCGGTGAGCTCCGGCACGCTGCCCAGGTGCGCCAGGCAGTCCACCAGCTGGACCATGGCCGCCGCGCGCAGGCCCTTGGGCGCCGTGCCCGCCTCCAGCACGGGGCGGAGCACGGCGAAACCGGTCAGCGGCGCGCCGACCACCCTGGCCGCGTTGGCCAGTTCGACCCGCAGCCGCCAGGCCAGCTCGGTCTCGTCCAGGGCCTCGGCGGCCCGCAGCGAGGCCACCGCGCGTTCGGCGACGACCACCCCCTGGCCGAGACGGTTGAGCGCGAACAGCGTCAGCGTCTCGGCCCGGAGGCGGGTGTGCTCGTCACCGTCGGCGACGGCGAGTTCGGCGGCCCGTTCGCTGAGCATCCGGCTCAGCTCCGGCGCACGCCAACGAAGCTGCCAGGCGGTGGCGATCAGTGCCCCCGCCTTGCCGTTCTTCGCCCGCTCTGCGCCCAAGGCCGCCACGGAGTTCCCCGTTCAGCCTCGTGTGAGCTTGCGATGCGTGACCCGGTGCGGACGCGCGGCGTCCGCTCCGAGCCGGTCGACCTTGTTCTTCTCGTAGCCCTCGAAGTTGCCCTCGAACCAGAACCACTTCGACTCGTCCTCGTCGGTGCCCTCCCACGCCAGGATGTGGGTGGCCACGCGGTCCAGGAACCACCGATCGTGCGAGATGACCACCGCGCAGCCGGGGAACTGCTCGAGCGCGTTCTCCAGCGAACTGAGGGTCTCCACGTCCAGGTCGTTCGTGGGCTCGTCGAGCAGGATCAGGTTGCCGCCCTGCTTGAGCGTCAGCGCCAGGTTCAGCCGGTTGCGCTCACCACCGGAGAGCACGCCTGCCGGCTTCTGCTGGTCCGCGCCCTTGAAGCCGAACGCGCCGATGTAGGCCCGCGAGGGCATCTCCACGTGGCCGACCTTGATGTAGTCCAGACCGCCGGAGACGACCTCCCAGACGTTCTTAGCCGGGTCGATGCCGGCGCGGTTCTGGTCGACGTAGGACAGCTTCACCGTCTCGCCGACCCGCACGATGCCCGAGTCCGGCTCCTCAAGGCCGACGATGGTCTTGAAGAGCGTGGTCTTGCCGACCCCGTTCGGGCCGATGACGCCGACGATGCCGTTCTTCGGCAGGCTGAAGGACAGCCCGTCGATGAGCACACGGTCGTCGAAGCCCTTCTTCAGGTTCTCCACCTCGACCACCACGTTGCCCAGGCGCGGGCCCGGCGGGATCTGGATCTCCTCGAAGTCCAGCTTCCTGGTCTTCTCCGCCTCGGCCGCCATCTCCTCGTACCGGTTCAGACGGGACCGGGACTTGGTCTGGCGGGCCTTGGCGTTGGAGCGGACCCAGTCCAGCTCGTCCTTGAGCCGCTTGTGCAGCTTCGCGTCCTTCTTGCCCTGGACGGCCAGCCGTTCCGCCTTCTTCTCCAGGTAGGCGGAGTAGTTGCCCTCGTAGCCGATGGCGCGACCGCGGTCCAGCTCCATGATCCACTGGGCCACGTTGTCCAGGAAGTACCGGTCGTGTGTGACGGCCAGGACGGCACCCGGGTAGTCGGCCAGGTGCTTCTCCAGCCACAGCACGCTCTCCGCGTCCAGGTGGTTGGTGGGCTCGTCGAGCAGCAGCAGGTCCGGCTTGGAGAGCAGCAGCTTGCACAACGCCACGCGGCGGCGCTCACCACCGGAGAGGTGGGTGACCTCGGCGTCGCCGGGCGGGCAGCGCAGGGCGTCCATCGCCTGCTCGAGCTGGGAGCTGATGTCCCACGCGTCGGCGTGGTCCAGCTCCTCCTGGAGCTTGCCCATCTCCTCCATCAGCTCGTCGGAGTAGTCGGTGGCCATCTGCTCGGCGATCTCGTTGAAGCGGTGCAGCTTCACCATGATCTCGCCGACACCCTCCTCGACGTTGCCGAGAACGGTCTTCTCCTCGTTGAGGGGTGGTTCCTGCAGCAGGATCCCGACCGAGGCGCCCTCGGCGAGCTGCGCGTCACCGTTGTTGGGCTGGTCGAGGCCCGCCATGATCTTGAGCACGCTCGACTTGCCCGCCCCGTTGGGACCGACGACGCCGATCTTCGCGCCCGGATAGAAGGCCGTCGAGACGTCATCGAGGATCACCTTGTCCCCGTGCGCCTTGCGGACCTTCCTCATGGTGTAAATGAACTCGGCCATGGCCGCGATCGTAGAGCGGTGCCCGGGGGGCCGCGTACGGCGGTGGGGCGGATCCGCTCAGAGAGCGTCCGGACTTCTCGGTGAACGGCTCCGCCCACGATCGTCTTCTAGGTGGGTTCACCACCGCTCATCGCGCGTTTTCGACCGCATGACGCAATTCGGGGACATCGGGCCTTCGGCTGGTCAGGCGACGGGGATGGCCTCCTGACGGGTGTGGTCCAGCTCGGCGAGGACGTCTTCCAGATCACCCTGCCGGGGCCCGCCGAGCTCGGCTCGGGCGGAGGCGGCGGCTCTGCGGACGGCGGCGCTGGAGGTCGGGGCGGGCTGGGGGTCGGGGGTGGTGGGCCGGGGCGGCTTGGTCGTGCGGGCGGGGGTCGGTTTGGGGGTGCGGGGTGCCAGGGCGGCGGGTGCGGGGGCTGGGGTGGCGGGGTCGAGCGGGGATGGGGTGGTGGCCGCGCGGCGGGCGGTGGCGGGGCTGATGGCGGCCAGGGTGGCTGGGCTGAGGCGGCGGGGTGCGGGGATGTGGGCGGGGGCTGGCGTGGCGGGAGACGGGGTGATGAGGGCTGCGGGAGCGGGGGCTGGGAGGGGTTCGGGGGCTTGGGGGGTGGGGGCGGACGTGGCGAAGGGTTGGTCGGCGTAGAGGTACTGGTCGAACTCGGGTGGGCGGAGGACGTCGGCGGTGCAGTGGCGGAGGTTGGGGCCGATGGCCTCGGCGCGCAGCTCGGTGGAGTAGCGGCGGGTGCCGTCGGTGGCGTCGTACTCGCGGGTGCTCATCGCGCCGTGCACCAGGATCTGGTCGTTGCGGCGGAGGGTGGCGGTGACGGCGGTGGCGATCTGGTCGAAGCAGCTGACCCACACGGACAGGGAGTCGCCGCTGGTCCACTCCTGGCGGTCCTTGTCGTAGCGGCGGGAGCGGCTGACCAGGCGGAAGCCGGCCACGCGGGCGTTGCTCGCGGTGTGCCGGACGCGGATCTCGCTGCTGATGCGGCCGATGACGGTGACGGGGGTCTCGAACACGGGGAGGGCTCCTTGGGGGTGGGGAGGGGTGTTGGGGTTGAGCTTTGTGGGGGTTGGGGTGGGGGGAAAGGCGGGGCGGTGGGGGGTGTTGACAGGTGGTGGGTTGTGGAGTGGTGCGGATCTTGGGGGCGGGGTGGGGCAGGGAATGTCGGCGGTGGGTGGTATCGGGTTGACTGAGTGAGCACTCACTCATAAGTTGGTGGCATGGTGGTGGACGGAGAGGGCGCGGGCAGGCGGCGGCGAGCGCCGGCGATGAGTCCCGAGCAGCGGCGGGCGGAGATCGTGCGCAGCACGCTGCCGCTGCTGGCCACGCACGGCCTCAACGTGACCACCAGCCAGATCGCCAAGGCGGCCGGGATCGCCGAGGGCACCGTGTTCCGGGCCTTCGCTGACAAGTCCGAGCTGATCGCCGCCTGCGTCGAGGCAGCGCTGCGGGTGGACGAGCTGGTCGAGCAGCTGGCCGTGATCCCGGCCGAGGGTCAGCTGGACCGGCGGCTGGCCGCGGCGGTGGGGACCATGGACGCCTACTTCTTCCGGATGGGCTCGGTGCTCAGCGCCCTGGCCACCAGCGGTTACCGGCTCGATGACGCCAAGCACCGCGCGCAGACCAAGAAGAACGAGGACATGGCCCACTTCCGGCCGGTGCTGACCGCGGTGGCCGAGCTGATCGGCGCGGACGCCGGGCGGCTGCGCGTGCCGCCGGAGCAGGCGGTGCGGTTCCTGTTCGGCCTGGTCATCTCCGGCGGACTGGGCGGCACGCCCAAACAGCTCAGCGAACCGGAGATCGACGAGGTCGTCGACTTCTTCCTGCACGGCGCACTCACGAACTGACGTCCACACCTCTTGGGGGACTTTCCGATGACCGAACCGATGATTAGAGCCTCGGCGGTGACCAAGACCTTCGGCAAGGTCACCGCGCTCGACCGGGTCAGCGTGGAGGTGCCGCAGGGCACCGTGCTCGGTCTGCTCGGCCACAACGGGGCCGGCAAGACCACGCTGGTCAACATCCTCAGCACGATGTTCCCGCCCACCTCCGGCACGGCCAGCGTGGCCGGGTTCGACGTGGTCGCCCAGCCCATCGAGGTACGCCGCCGGATCGGCCTGACCGGGCAGTTCGCCTCGGTGGACGAGGACCTGACCGGCACCGAGAACCTGGTGCTGATCGCCAGGCTGCTCGGCGCGGGCCGGCGGGCGGCCCGGCTGCGCGCGGCGGAGCTGCTGGAGACCTTCAACCTGGCCGACGCGGCCGGGCGGCCGGTCAAGACCTACTCCGGCGGCATGCGCCGCAGGCTGGACCTGGCCGCGAGCCTGGTCGGGCAGCCCAGCATGGTGTTCCTGGACGAGCCGACCACCGGCCTGGACCCCTCGGCCAGGGTCGGCATGTGGGAGGTGGTCGAGGGCCTGGTCGCGGGCGGCACCACGATCCTGCTGACCACCCAGTACCTGGACGAGGCCGACCGGCTGGCCGACTCGATCACCGTGCTGAACAAGGGCAGGGTGGTCGCCCAGGGCACCGCGGCGCAGCTGAAGGCCGAGGTCGGTCAGCGCACCGTGGCGGTCTCGCTGGAGCCCGGAGCCGACCCGTGGCAGGCGGTGGAGGCGATCCGCCGCGGCGGCAAGCAGCCGGTCTTCGACCCGGAGCGCAACTCGATCACCGTGCCGGTGCTGGCCTCCAAGGAGCTGGTCACCGTGGTGCGCGCGCTGGACGAGGCCGGCATCGAACCCGCGGGGCTGGCGCTGACCGAGCCGACCCTGGACGACGTGTACCTGGCCCTGACCCACAGCTCCCCGAGCGCGGCCTGAGAGGAATCGTGATGACCACGACCATCGCCCGCCCGGAGGTGCCCGAGGTGGCCACCCCGTGGCGGGGCAGCAGCCTGTTCACCCAGATCATGGTGCTCACCGGACGCTCGCTGCGCCCGGTGCTGCGCGACCCCAAGACGCTCGTGTTCAGCCTGATGCAGCCACTGCTGATGCTGGTGCTGTTCAGCCAGGTGTTCCGGGTCATCGCCGAGGGGCCGATGTTCCCCAAGGGCGTCGCCTACATCGACTACTTACTGCCCGCGATCATGGTCACCACCGCGACCATGGTCGGCGTGCAGGCCGGTGTCGGCCTGACCAGCGACATGAAGAACGGCGTGCTGGCCAGGTTCCGCTCGATGCCGGTGAGCCCGGTGGCGGTGCTGATCGCGCGCAGCATCGCCGACCTGACCAGGGGCCTGATCGAGCTGGTGGTGATGCTGATCGCGGCCGCGCTGTTCTTCGGCTTCGCCCCGGCGGGCGGGATCCTCGGCGTCACCGGCGCGCTGCTGCTGGCGCTGGCGGTCGGCTGGAGCCTCGGCTGGCTGTTCCTGGCCGCGGCGGCCTGGCTGCGGGAGAGCACCACCGCGCAGATGGTGGGCATGATGGCGCTGTTCCCGCTGCAGTTCGCCTCCAGCGCGTTCGTGCCGATCCAGAGCCTGCCCAGCTGGCTACAGGTGGTGGCCGAGGTGAACCCGATCTCCTACGCCATCAACGCCTCCCGCGACCTGGCGCTGAACAACCCGGTCGGGTCCGGGGTGACCTCGGCCCTGGTGGTTAGCGCGGGGATCGCGGTGGTCGGCGCGGTGCTGGCCGAGCGCGGGTTCCGTCGCCCCTGAGCGAGGCGGCCGGGGGTCAGCCGTCGCGCTTGCCCCCGGCCATCCGCTTGAGCATCTCGTTGTACGCGGTCAGGTCGGCGTCCCCGTCGGCCTCGGCGTGCCGGTCGGAGCGCTTGGCGTCCCTGTCGTCCGCCTTGGCCCACTGGGCGAGCAGCGCGATCACCACCACCAGCAGCGGCAGTTCGCCGGAGGCCCAGGTCAGGCCGCCGCCGAGGCGCTGATCGGAGAGCAGGTCGCTCACCCAGGGCAGGTTGAGCTGGTGGTAGAAGGACTCGCCGATCACGGTGGAGCCGCTCATCAGCGCGATGCCGAAGAAGGCGTGGAAGGGCATCGAGGCGAACACCAGGCCGAGGCGGCCCAGCGGCGGCAGCCTGCGCGGCGCCGGGTCGATGCCGATCACCGGCCAGTAGAAGACGTACCCGGCGAGCAGGAAGTGCGCGTTCATCGCCAGGTGCGCCCAGTGCAGCGGCAGCGCGGCGTCGAACAGGCCGGAGAAGTACAGGCCGTAGAAGGAGCCGACGAACAGCGCGAGCGCGACCAGCGGGTGGGTCAGCACCCGGCTGACCGGCGAGTGCACCAGCGCCAGGATCCACTCCCTCGGCCCACTCGGGGCGTCCTTGCCCGCGGTGGGCAGTGCGCGCAGGGCCAGCGTGACCGGGCCGCCGAGCACCAGCAGCACCGGGGCCAGCATGGACAGCAGCATGTGGCTGCCCATGTGCACGCTGAACATCGCGGGTGAGTAGCGGCCGATGCCGGAGCTGGTGGCGATCAGGATGGTCAGGCAGCCCGCGACCCAGGCGATGGTGCGGCCCACCGGCCAGCGGTCGCCGCGCTTGCGCAGGCGGCGCACGCCCAGCAGGTAGACCAGCGCGGCGGCGACCGAGAGCGTGCCGAAGAGCAGGTCGAACCGCCAGTCCAGCAGCAGCGCCAGGAAGGTCGGCGGGCCGTCCAGGTCGTAGCCGATGAGCAGTTCGGTGGTGCTGGGCCGCGCGCTGATCTCCCCCGGCGGCGGGGTGCCGCCCAGGGCCACCGCGATGCCGATGGTGGCCAGCATCAGCAGCATCTCGATGCCGCCCAGGCGCATCAGCACCGAGCGGGACTCCGCCACGCCCAGTGCCAGCACCCCGCGCCGCCGCTGGAAGAAGCCGATCACGCCGAGCACGCCCAGCGCGCCGATCTTGGCCAGCACCAGCGCGCCGTACGGGGTGGTGAAGACCTCGGCCGGGGTGAGCCGCACCAGGGCGTTGACCACGCCGGAGACGGCCAGGGTGATCCAGCAGACCAGGGCCAGCTTGGAGAAGCGGCGGTAGGCGAGCTGGAGGTGGCCGCCACCGCGGTAGGCGTGCGCGACCAGCGCGACCAGGCCGCCCACCCAGAAGCCGGTGGCCAGCAGGTGGAAGATCAGCGAGTTGGTGCCGACGTCGTGCGAGCCGCCGGAGGCCGAGTGTCCGGTGACCGCGACCGGCATCAGGCAGAGCAGGCCGAAGGTGAAGGTGGCGAAGGTCCAGCCCCAGGACAGCACGATCCGGCAGGCGATGGCCAGCAGCCCGGCCAGCAGCGCGGTGGCCACCCACGCCTTGGCCTGCTCCAGCGCGTCGATGTAGACGATCAGCTGGGCCGGGTCGAGCACGTCGGTGACCGGCTTGCCCAGCGCGTTGGCCACGAACAGCGGCACCATGGCCGACGCGGCCAGGAACCAGCCCAGCGCCGCCCAGCCCGCGGCCCGCACCGCGGCGTAGCCGTCGGCGGCCAGCAGCCCGCTGCGCTGGGCCGGGGTGAGGAAGACCGCGAACAGCAGCGAGCCGACCGCGATCGCCGCGCACACCTCGGCGATGGCCCTGACCAGCGACTGGCCGAACCGGGTGACATCGCCAGGATCGGGTAGCCCGTACTCGGCGTACACCCGGCCGGGCGATAGCGCGGTGAGCGCGACCGCGACGCTCAGTGCCAGCAGGATCCCCACGACCACCAGCACCGCCATGCCGCCGGTGGGACGTCGAACGGGGGTGGGGTCGACCTCGTCGGTGCGCTCGGGTGCCACAGGACGAGCGTAGGCAACGAAGAACCTGGAAGGGGGCGCGACCCCGGGCCGGGTTCCGGCTACGATTTCGCCCGGCGGTTTCCAACCGCCGTGCCCTCATAGCTCAGCTGGATAGAGCGAGAGACTTCTAATCTCTAGGTCGCAGGTTCGAGTCCTGCTGGGGGCGCTCCCTCAGCACGCCTTTGTCCGCGGCACCCCCGCCCCCAATCCGCCGAAGTTCCGGCCGCTTACCGCATAGCCTGGACGGGCACCTGGCCCATCTGGAGAGAACGGTGAGTACTTCCGTGACCACTCAGGCGAAGACCGTGTTCGTGACCGGCGCGTCCACCGGGTTCGGGGCGGCGATCGCCCGCCGGTTCGCCGGTGAGGGCAGTCGTGTGATCGCGACCGCGCGGCGCAAGGACAAGCTGGCGGAGCTGGCCGGTGAGTTCGGGGATCTGGTGTTGCCGGTGGAGCTGGACGTGCGGGACAACCACGCGGTGGAGCAGGTGGTCGCCGGGTTGCCCGCGGAGTTCGCCGAGGTTGATGTCCTGGTCAACAACGCGGGGCTGGCGCTGGGGCTGGAGCCCGCGCAGCGGGCCTCGCTGGCGGACTGGGAGCAGATGATCGACACCAACTGCAAGGGGTTGCTCTACTGCACCAGGGCGGTGTTGCCCGGGATGGTCGAGCGGCGGCGCGGGCACGTGGTCAACATCGGGTCGGTGGCGGGCACGCACCCCTACCCCGGCGGCAACGCCTATGGCGGGACCAAGGCGTTCGTGCACCAGTTCAGCCTCAACCTGCGCAGCGACCTGCACGGCACCGGGGTCCGGGTGACCTGTGTGGAGCCCGGCATGTGCGGCGGCACCGAGTTCTCCCTGGTCCGGTTCCAGGGTGACGCGGGCAAGGCGGCCGGAGTGTACGACGGGATGCAGCCGCTGACCGCCGAGGACATCGCGGAGACCGTGCACTGGGTCACCGGGCAGCCCGCGCATGTGAACGTCAACACCATCGAGCTGATGCCGGTGGCGCAGAGCTTCGCCGGGTTCCAGGTGCACCGGGAGGCGTGATGGGTCGCACTTTTTAACGAACGGTACATAACGGCCTTGACGGGTAGGTGACACGTCGACTACTTCTGTACTTGTCATTACAGAAGTAGGGAGCTTGGTCATGGGCAAGCAACTCGCAGGCAAGGTCGCGCTGGTCACCGGGGGTTCGCGGGGGATCGGCGCGGCCACCGCGCTGGCGCTGGGCGCGGCGGGGGCGGAGGTCGCGATCAGCTACACCGCGAACCCGGACCGGGCTGAGGCCGTGGTCGCGGAGCTGAAGGAGGCCGGGGTCAGGGCGCTCGCGGTGCGGGCGGACCAGGCCGACCCGGCACAGGCGAAGGAGCTGGTGCGGACCGTGCACGAGCACTTCGGGCGGCTCGACGTGCTGGTCAACAACGCCGGGGTGGCCGCGCCCGGCTCGCTGGGCCAGGCGGGGCAGGACGAGGCGGCGCTGGACCGGCAGCTGGCGGTCAACATCGGCGGGGTGGCCGCCACCGTGCGCGCGGCCGCGCCGCTGATCAGTGACGGCGGGCGGATCATCGTGCTCGGCTCCGTGCTGGCCACCCGGCAGCCTTTCGGGGGCATGGCCGAGTACTCCGGCACCAAGGCCGCGATCACCGTCTTCGCCAAGGGCTGGGCGCGGGACCTCGGCGGGCGCGGGATCACCGTCAACACCGTGCACCCCGGTCCGATCGAGACCGACATGAACCCCAACGAGGGCGAGGCCGCGGCGCAGCGGACCGCGCTCACCGCGCTCGGCCGCTACGGCCAGCCGGCCGAGGTGGCCGCCGCGATCCTGTTCCTGGCCGGGCCGGACGCCGGCTACATCACCGGCGCCGAACTGCACGTCGACGGCGGGTTGGGCGTCTGAGCCCTGCTGCTGGTGCGCTGGGAGCCAGTCGGGTATGACGTGGATGCCGAAGACGCGGAAGGTGTCCCGGTGGAGGAGGCAGAGACGCGCCGCTGAGAAGTACCCCCAGTTGGACTCTCAGCAGCGCTTCCCGCCGATCCCATGGACACCTCTTCGCTGGGTCAACCTTTCAAGCCCCGGTTGTCCGCCGCACTGTCAGCACCGGACCGGATGCCCGAAGGTGCAGGTCACCTGCATAGGATGAGTTTTCCGGTCCGGATTGGCGGAGCGCTGGGGAGCGGGGAGAGCATGTCGGTTGTCGGTCGCATCCGGGGCCCGCGCGGCCTTCGCCGAACGATTCGCGCTGCTGTACGCCGAAGCCGGTGACCCACCGCTGAAGCGGGTCGCCGAGTCGGTGGCGCGCGCCAGGCGCACCGACGAGCGCGGCAGGCCGGTCCAGGTGACCACCCAGCGGATCAGCGACTGGCGGCGCGGCCGCAACGTGCCGGCCCGCTTCGCCGGGCTGGCCGTGGTGCTGGAGATCCTCATCGGCGAGGCCCGCACCCGGCGGGCGGTGCCCGTGCTGCCCGGCCTCTACGACCGGGACGGCTGGCGGGAGCTGTGGTCGGCCGCGCAGGCCAGCCCGGTGGAGGAGGCCGAGCCGCCGCCGCCGGATGAGGCGCTGTGCCCGTACCGGGGGCTGGCCGCCTTCCAGCCGGAGAACTCGCCGCACTTCTTCGGCCGGGAACGGGCCACCGCCGCCCTGCTCCGCCTGCTGCGCGCGGGTGACGGGCTCTCGATGCTGGTCGGCGCGTCGGGGGCGGGCAAGTCCTCGCTGCTGCGGGCCGGGCTGGTGCCCGCGCTGGACGCAGGCGCCGAGACCGCGGACTGGCCGGTCACCCTGCTCACCCCTGGCGTGCACCCGG
Source organism: Crossiella sp. NPDC003009 (assembly GCF_053591555.1). Taxonomy (NCBI): domain Bacteria; kingdom Bacillati; phylum Actinomycetota; class Actinomycetes; order Pseudonocardiales; family Pseudonocardiaceae; genus Crossiella; species Crossiella sp. NPDC003009. The sequence goes on from NZ_JBSFUA010000036.1 coordinate 33,429, forward strand.
TCAAGGAGCTGGACCGGCACCTGCCGGGGATGGCCGAGGCGGAGACCGCGGCGCAGGTCCGGGAGGCGCTCGGCGAGCAGCGCCGGGTGATCATCGTGGACCAGTTCGAGGAGGTCTTCACCCTCTGCCCGGACCAGGAGGCCCGGCGCACCTTCATCCGGCTACTGCATCTGGCCGCCACTGAGGGCCCCGCCCTGGTGGTGCTCGGGCTGCGCGCCGACTTCTACGGCCGCTGCCTGGACCACCCCGAGCTGGTCGCCGCGTTGCAGGACCGGCACCTGGTGCTGGGCCCGATGACGGTGGCCGAGCTGCGCGCCGCGGTCACCGCGCCGGCCCGCGCGGTCGGCCTGCAGCTGGAGACCGGGCTGGTCGAGCTGCTGATGCGCGATCTCGGCGTGAGCGAGCGGCGCGGCCGGGTGCGCGGGGAGAAGGACAGCTACGACGCGGGTGCGCTGCCGCTGCTCTCGCACGCGCTGCTGGCCACCTGGCAACACCGCCAGGGCGGGCGGCTCACCGTGGCCGGGTACCGGGCGGCCGGTGGTATCCAGGGCGCGGTCGCGGCCACCGCAGAACGGGCCTGGGCCGAGCTGGACGCCGCGGGGCAGGCCGCGGCCCGGCCGCTGCTGCTGCGGCTGGTCCGGATCGGCGAGGACACCGAGGACACCCGCCGCCGGGCCAGCCGGGACGAGGTGCTGGCGCAGGCGCCGGACCGGGCCGCGACCGAGACCGCGCTGGAGACCCTGGTCTCGGCCCGGCTGGTCACCCTGGACGCCGAGTCGGTGGAGATCACCCACGAGGCCCTGCTGCGGGCCTGGCCCCGGCTGCACGGCTGGCTGGACCAGGACCGCGAGGGCCACCTCACCCGGCAGCGCCTGGAGGAGGACGCCAAGACCTGGGCCGCGCAGCACCGGGACGCCTCGCTGCTCTACCGCGGCGCCCGGCTGCAGACCAGCAGGCAGGCCGTGGCCGGCGCCGGGCCGACCGAGCTGGCCAGGCAGTTCCTGGCCACCTCCACCCGGCAGTGGCGGCGCGCGGTGTGGCTGCGCCGGGCCGCGGTGGCCGCGGTGTGCGTGCTCGCGCTGATCGCCTCGGTGGCCGCGGTGGTCACCCTGGAGCAGCGGGATGAGGCGCAGTTCCGCCAGGTGATGGCCGAGGCGGACCGGGTGCTGGACACCGACCCCTCGCTCTCGGCCCAGCTCAGCCTGGTCGCGCACCAGCTCCGCCCGGGCGACACCGAGATGCGCAGCCGGGTGCTGGCCACCCAGCAGCTGCCGCTGGCCACCGGCCTGACCGGGCACAAGGGCGCGGTCTACCTGACCTCGTTCAGCCCGGACGGCAAGACCCTGGCCACCGCGGGCTACGACGGCACCGCCCGGCTCTGGGACGTCACCGACCAGACCCGGCCGCGCCAGCTCGGCCAGCCGCTGACCGGGCACACCAAGTGGCTCAGCTCCGCGGTGTTCAGCCCGGACGGCAAGACCCTGGCCACTACCGGCGCGGACAACACCATCCGGCTCTGGGACGTCACCGACCCGGTGAGCGCGAGGCTGCTCGGGCGGCCGCTGAACACCGGCGGCGGCACCGCCTACCTGCTCGCGTTCAGCCCGGACGGCCGCACCCTGGCCACCGCGAACGAGGACCAGACCGCGCGGCTGTGGGACGTCCGCGACCCGGCCCGCCCGGCCAGGATCGGCGAGCCGCTGGCTGGGCACAGCGGCCAGGTCCGCTCGCTGGCCTTCAGCGCGGACGGGACCATGCTGGCCACCGGCAGCGACGACACCCAGATCCGGCTGTGGGACGTGCGCAATCCGGCGCGGGTCACCCCGATCGGCCGCCCGCTCACCGGGCACCTGGCCGGACTGCACTCGGTGGCCTTCAGCCCGGACGGCAAGCTGCTGGCCTCCGGCAGCGACGACCGGACGATCCGGCTGTGGGACCTCAGCGATCCGGCCGCGGTCAACCCGGCCGGCCCGCCGGTGGTCGGGCATTCCGCGCAGGTGTGGTCGGTGGCCTTCAGCCGCACCCAGAACCTGCTCGCCTCGGCCTCCGCGGACGGCACCGCACGGCTGTGGAACATCAGCAACCCGGCCGGGGTCACCCAGTTCGGACCGCAGCTGACCGGCCGCAACAACGAGTTGTACGCGGTCGCGTTCAGCCCGGACGGGCGCAGCCTGGCCGTCGGCGGCGAGGACGGCGCGGCCCGGCTGTGGTCGCTGCCCAGCGGCGCGCTGCTGGGCCACGCGGTCGGGGTCGGCACGCCGGAGTTCCGCCCGGACGGCCGGGTGCTGGCCAGCGGCGGCGGCGACCGCGCCATCCGGCTGTGGGACGTGGCCGATCCGAACGCGCCCAAGGCGCTGGCCGCGATCGACAACGCGCACACCGACCCGGTGTGGTGGGTGACCTTCCGCGGTGACGGCAAGCTGCTGGCCTCGGCCTCCACCGACCGCACCATCCGGCTCTGGGACGTCACCGACCCGGCCAAGCCGACCCCGATCGGCGCGCCGATCCCCGGCGGGCAGAAGTACAGCCTGCCGATCCGGTTCAGCCCGGACGGCAAGCTGCTGGCCGCGCCCATGGACCACAACATGATCCAGCTCATCGACGTCAGCGATCCGGCCCGCCCGCGCCCACTGGGCACGCCCACCGAGGCGCACACCGGGTCGATCACCTCGCTGCGCTTCACCCCCGACGGCAAGACCCTGGTCTCGGCCAGCGACGACCACCGGATCCGGCTGTGGGACGTGACCGACCCGGTCCGGCCGACCGCGATCGGCGAGCCGCTGAGCGGGCACACCGAGGCGGTGCGCACCGCCGAGCTGAGCCCGGACGGCAAGACCCTCGCCAGCGGCGGCGGGGACAACACCATCCGGCTCTGGGACCTGACCGATCCCCGGCATCCAGTGCCGGGCAAGGTGCTGACCGGGCACACCGAGAGCGTCAACCGGGTCAACTTCAGCCCGGACGGGAAAACGCTGGTCAGCGGCAGCGCGGACCACACCGTGCGACGCTGGTCGGTGCCCGGGGGCGAGCCGGTCGGCGTGCCGCTGACCACCAGCTTCGCCACCTGGAGCAGCCCGGTGTACAGCCCTGACGGCCAGTTCCTGGCCACCCCGGGCTCGGACAACACGCTGCGGCTGTGGAACCTGGACCTGGAGGACGCGCGGCAGCGGGTGTGCGCGCGCACCAGGGACGTGCTCACCGAGGACCAGTGGCGTCGTCATCTGCCCCAGCTGGACTACGAGCCCCCCTGTCCGGACCAGTGACCTAGAGTCCGCTTATGCGTCTCCTGATCGGTTTGGGCGGACCGCGCACCGTGGGCGCGGTGCTGACCGGCGTCACCGCGCTCTACCTGGCCCTGGTGGTCTTCAACAACCTCACCGACTTCGGCACCAACCACGCCTTCGTGCAGCACGTGTTCGCCATGGACACCACGTTCAAGTCGCCGAACACGATGTGGCGGGCGATCACCAGCCCCGCGCTGGTGAACATCGCCTACGTGCTGATCATCGGCTGGCAGGCGGCCACCGCGATCGTGCTGGTCATCGCCACGGTCAGCTGGGTGCGCGCCGATGTGGAGGTCGCACGCCGGATCGGCAGCCTCGGGCTGAGCATGCAGCTGCTGCTCTTCGGCGGCGGGTTCATCGCCATCGGCGGTGAGTGGTTCTGCATGTGGCAGTCCAAGCAGTGGAACGGTTTGCAGGCCGCGCTGCAGAACGTGATCATCGGCGGGCTGGTGCTGATCGTCACCCAGGTGGCCGGGCGGGTGCGGACAGCCGTTCCGCCAGCAGCGTGAGCGCCCGGCGCTGGGCCGGGGAGAACCCGCTCAGGTAGTCGGCCATCAGCGCGGCGCCGTGCTGCTCGGCCGACCGACCGGTCACCGCGCCCCACTCCCCCATCTGGACCAGCGCGGCCAGGTCCTCGACCAGCAGTTCGATCCCGGGGTCGTCCGCCGGCGCGTCGGCGAGGGCCTGGAGACGGTCGGCGATCCGCTGGGACAGCTCGCGGTGCTCCTGCCACACCTGCCGGCAGAACCCGGCCACCGCGCCGGTGTGTTCGGGGGCGAGGGCGTGCATCAGCAGCACCGCGCTCTTCTCCAGCTCCAGCATCTCGGCTGGCATGCCGTCGAGCTCCAGCCGGTCGAAGACCGCGGCCACCGGCTCCGGCAGGTCGAGGTCCACTGTGGACGATCGCAGCTCGGCGATCTTCCCGCGCTGCTCGGCGATCTCGCGCTGCCGCTGCGCCAGCTCCCGGTCCAGCTCGTCCAGGGCCGCGCGCACCGTGGCTGGGCCGTCGCCGAGCAGTTCGCGGATCCGCGGCACGGACAGGCCCAGTTCACGCAGCCGCCGGATCCGCAGCAGGCGGACCAGTGCCGTTGCCCCGTAACGCCGGTAGCCCGCGTGGTCGCGGCCGGGTTCGGGGAGCAGGCCGTGCGCGTGGTAGTGCCGCACGGCCTTCACGGTGGTGCCCGCGAGCCGGGCCACCTCCCCGATGGTCAGCACGATCCTCACGGTAGCCGGGCGCCGCTGAGCACGGCCACCGCGGCGGCTGGATCGTCGGCGTGCAGCCGGATCCGCTCGATCCGGTGCCGTCCGCGCTTGCCCAGGTCGACCTCGTGCGGCTCGGTCAGCTCGACCAGGACGCCGGTGGTGCCCAGGGAGGCGAAGGACAGCGTGCCGCCGTCCACCTCGATCATCCGCTCGTGCCTGCCGCAGAACTCCTTGCGCACCGCGCCGAGCTTGATCAGCGGCACCACCACCTCGGTGAAGCAGGCGAACCGCAGCCGCAGCTCCGCCGGCCCGACCGCGTGCGGGTAGACCCTGGTGGCGGCGAGCAGGCCCAGCACCCACAGCAGGCCGTAGGCCCCGATCGCCAGCAGCACCAGCCGCAGCCAGAGCCAGGGCACCAGCAGCTCACCGGCGACGATCTCGATCACCGCCGCCGCCACCGCGACCAACAGCGGCGCGGCCAGCCCGCCGGCGTAGTCGATGGTCCGCGCGCCCGCCGGCACCAGCCGACGTCCGCGCAACCGGTGCCACAGCGCCCCGAACATCTGGATCTCCCGCACGCTGTCCCCCTTCTCGTCGGGGACAGCGTGCGGGCCTGCCCCAGGGGCAGGGTCAAGTCACCCGGGCTGCGAACCCCCATCCGCAGCCCGTGGACCGCTCACTCAGGCCGCGTACGGCCGCTTGGCGCGCGCTTCCCGCAGTGCGACGCCCCACCAGGTCAGCTGGTCCAGCAGCACCTTGGCCGCGGTCGCGCTGTGCTCGAACTCGGCCAGCGGGCCGTTGGCGTCGAACTTCTCGTAGACGGAGTGGAAGCTGACGGTGTCCCTGATCGTGGTGGCGTGCATCTCCGCCAGCACCTGGCGCAGCTGCTCCACCGCGCGCAGGCCGCCGGACATGCCGCCGTAGGAGACGAAGGCCACCGGTTTTGCCCGCCATTCGGCGTAGGAGCTGTCGATCGCCTCCTTCAACGGGGCCGGGTAGCCGTGGTTGTACTCGGGCGTCACGATGACGAAGGCGTCCGCGCCGGCGATCCGGGCGGCGAAGCCCTCGACCCCGTCGGCCACGTCGACCAGGTCCAGGTCGACGTCGTGGTTGGTCGCCGCCTCACCGAGGAACCAGCGGGCCACCGCGGGGCCGAGGCGGCCTTCCCTGGTGCTGCTGATGATGACGGCGATCTTGAGTCGGTCAGTGCCAGTGGCTGAAGTGGTCATGGGGCAAGCCAACAACCTCGACCTTACTTGAGGTCAAGCGCCGGATTCCGCGCAGGCACAGGTATTTTGATCGCGTGCTTGAGAAGATCCTGCCGAACAACATCGCGGTGTCCGAGGCCTTCGACGACCCGGCCGAAGCCGTGCTCTTCGCGGAGGAGGCGGCGCTGCTGGGCCGCTCGGTGGAGAAGCGGCGGCGCGAGTTCACCACCGTGCGGCACTGCGCCCGGCGCGCGCTGGCCGAGCTGGGCCGTCCGCCCGCGCCACTGCTGCGCGGCGAGCGCGGGGCGCCGATCTGGCCTGCCGGGATCGTCGGCAGCATGACGCACTGTGACGGGTACCGGGCGGCCGCGGTGGCCGAGGACTCGGTTGTCCAGACCATCGGGATCGACGCCGAACCGCACGCCCCGCTGCCCGACGGCGTGCTGGAGGCGGTCTCGCTGCCCGAGGAGCGGAGCTGGCTCAACACCTTGTCCCGCACCGACCCCGAAGTTCACTGGGACCGGTTGTTGTTCAGTGCTAAGGAGTCGGTCTACAAGGCGTGGTTCCCGCTCGCCCGGCGCTGGCTCGGCTTCGAGGAGGCCAGGCTCACGGTGCACCCCTCCGGCCGCACCTTCCGCGCTGACCTGCTGGTTCCCGGTCCGGTCGAGGGCTTTTCCGGGCGCTGGCTGGTGGCCGACGGGCTAGTCGTCACGACCATCGCCGTCCCCCGATCGAATGGCCAAAATCTGTGACGAAATCTGTTAACTGAACGTGTACTCGGTGACGTCTCGCTGGAGTTTCCGCGAGGGCAAGAAGGTTGCCTTTCAGCAGGTAGTCTCGCCCTCGCCGGAGGGAGGGGCGGGCATGACGGATCCGTTTTCGGACAAGGACTTCAGCAGCACGCGGGACCCGCTCGCCGGGGCCCTGGCCGACGGACCCTTCGGCCGGGCGCTGGACCTGGCCATCCAGCGCAGCGAGCTGACCCTTGAGCACATCCAGCGCGAGCTCTCCGCCCGCGGCGCTCGACTGGACCAGAACACGCTCAGTGACTGGCGGTGCAGCGACGCCCTCCCGGCCGAGGACGGCGAGCGGCCGGAGATCGCGGCCCTGGAGAGCGTGCTCAGCCTGCCGCCCGGTTCGCTCGGTGCGCTGCTGGCCGATGAGGACCCGGCGGATCCGCGCACCGACCTGGCCCAGCTGCAGCGCCGGATGCGCACGCCACGGCTGGAACGCCTGATGGTGCAGGAGAACTACCACCTCGGCCCGGACTTCCGGCACCGGCTGCTGCGGGTGCGCGAGGTGGTGCGGGCCAAGCGGGACGGTGTCGGCCGGGCTTTTGTCTACTACCACGGCGATTCGCCGCTGCCCGCGCTGACCGCGGCCGGCGGTTGCCGGATCGGCCGGATCCGCACCGACCCCACCGCCGGCCTGCTGCTGGCCGAACTGCTGCTGGAGCGCCCGCTCGCGGTGGAGGAGACCGCGGTGCTGGACTACGAGCTGGCCTTCCACGGTGGCGAGCCGGTCGACCACCACGAACGGCGGCTGCCGCTGGGCGCGCGGGACTACCTGCTCCAGGTGCACTTCGACCCGGCCGCGGTGCCCGCCGACTGCCTCGGTTACCTGCGCCCGGACGGCGAGCCCGAGACCACGCAGCAGTTGTGGATCGGCCAGTACCACACCACGCACCTGGTCGTGCCGCAGCCGGAACCCGGCAACTACGGCATCCGGTGGATCACCAGCTGATTACTTGAGCACTCGCTCAAGAAGAGTTACGCTGCGCCCGTTGAATTGAGCAGACGCTCAAGAACTGGGGTGACATGCGGCTCTACATCGAGACCACGATCAAGGCCGACCCGGCGGAGCTGTGGGCCCGCACCCAGGACCCGGCCCAGCACCAGCGCTGGGACCTGCGCTTCCACCGCATCGAGTACCTGCCGGGGGAAGCCGGTGCGCCGCAGCGGTTCCGCTACGCGACCTTCGGCATCGCCGGGGTCGGCATCAGCGTCGGCGAGCGGCGCACCCCGGACGGATCGAGCACCTCGGCGCTGCGGTTCGCCTGCGTGCACCCGCTGTCGTTGATCCGGGCCGGCTCCGGGTATTGGCGCTACCGTCCGGGCCCGGACGGCGTCCGGTTCTGCACGGGCTATGACTACCGGCCCGGCTGGGGCAGGCTCGGACCGGCGGCCGACCTGGTGTTCCGGCCGCTGATGGGCTGGGCCACCGCCTGGTCCTTCGACCGGCTGCGGCTGTGGCTGGAACACGGCATCAGCCCGGAATCCTCGTTGCGCCGCGCCCTGTTCGAGCTCGCCGCCCGCCTGCTGCTGACCACCGCCGCCCTGCTGCTCACCTCGCTGCCGGTCGCGCTCGCGACCGCGGCCCTCGCGCTGTTCCTGCCGCCCTCGGCCCGCACCCCGGCCGCCCGGCGCTGCCGGCGCGCGGCCCGCGACGCCACTCCCCCAGCCACCCTCGCCCGACTGGAGCTGCCATGACCACCACCCGGACCAAGACCGGCTCGATCTTCCGCAAGGCGCTGGGCGAGGACTTCGATCGCCTGCACCCGCAACTGCGCCGCCGTTTCGGCTTCAGCGCGGCCGACGGGGTGGCCTGCGTCGGCGAGGGCGTGATGGCGGAGATCTGGCGCGGCCCCGCGTTCACCGTGCCGTTCCTGCGCCTGGGCGCGACCCGCAACATCCTGTTCCCGGAGACCGGCAGGGACGTGCCGTTCGTGATCGAGAACTACGCCTACCTCGACGACTTCGGCCGGGACACGGTCACCTTCGTACGCACCTTCGAGCTGGGCGGCGGCCTGCGGCGGCGCTTCGACGCCACCATGGTGCACAGCGCGCGGCGCGGCCGCGTGGTCGACTACCTTGGCACGCACCAGCACGTCGCGGTCGACCTGGACCTGTCGGTGGACAGCAGGGGCGGGCTGGTGATCCGCAGCGGCGAGCAGCGGCTGCGCGCGGGCCTGCTCGACCTGCGGGTGCCCAGGGCGCTGCTGGCGCGGGCCGAGGTGCGCGAGTGGTATGACGAGCAGGCCGGGGAGTTCCGGATCGAGGTGCGGGTGGCCAGCAGCTGGGCCGGGCCGCTGTTCGGTTACCGCGGCAGGTTCACCGCCCGGTACTGGGACACCGCGGCGGCTCGGGTGCCGGCGACGGTCCGGCCCTATCGGGAGGAGCTGCGTGAGTAAGGACGCCCGCACCGCGGAGACCCGCAGGCGGCTGATGGACGGCGCGATCGACACCATCCGCGCGCACGGCATCAGCGGCGTCTCGGCGCGGTCCATCGCGACCACCGCGGGCGTCAACCAGGCGCTGATCTTCTACCACTTCGGCAGCGTGGACGAGCTGCTCGGCACGGCCTGCCTCACCAGCACCAAGGCCAGGGTCGAGGCCTACCGCGACCGCTTCGCCACCGTCTCCGACCTGCGCGCCCTGCTGAACCTGGGCCGCGCCCTGCAACAGGAGGAACGGGCCGCGGGCAACGTCACCGTGCTGGCCCAGATGCTGGCAGGCGCCCAGGGCGACCCCAAGCTCGCCGAGGCCACCCGCACCGCACTGGACCTCTGGGTCGCCGAGATCGAACTGGTGCTGCGCCGCATCCTGGCCGCCTCCCCGGTGGGCGAGCTGGCCGACCCGGCCGGGCTGGCCCGCGCGGTGGCGGCCAGCTTCATCGGCGTGGAGCTGTGGGCGGCGGCCGACCCGCAGGGGGCCGAGGACGGGCTGGCCGCGCTGGAACAGCTGGCGGTGCTGGCCGAGGTGGTGGACAACCTGGGACCGGTGGCCCGGCGCGCGCTCAAGGCCAAGCTGCGCGGGGTAGCGAAAGCCTGACCTCCAGCAGGTGTGCAGATGTGTGACAATGTGTGTTGTGACCATCGGCCTGTGGTGGGATGATGAAGACGCGGAGCACATTCGCCAGCGTTCGCTTCGCTATCCGGGAGCCACTGACATCGAACCCCGCCTGGACACTGGAAGCAGCAGCCGATCCGCACCGGATCACCCGTGAACCCGACCCCAAGAGCCGAAGCGGCCACACTCGAATCGTCGGCTACTCGCTGTCGGCGGGGTTCGTCCTGACCGTGATCATCGATCCCGAGGATCACTCCGGCGTCACGGCGTGGAAGACCAGCGGAGCCGATCTGCGGGAGTACCTGGGCGATCGACAGGGAGAGGACGGCAGGTCATGACTGACAAGACCACCCGGGATGAAGCCCTGGCCGCCATCCGGCAGGAAATCGCCGACCAGCGAAGCGCCGCCGAGGCCGAGGCGGATCCCGTCAAGCGCGAGCGGCGGTCTCGGCACGCACAGCTGCGCGAGGAGGTCGCGGCGGAAGAGGCCGAGGCCATCGCGGCGGAGGTCGCGGAGAACCAGCAGGCCGCGCTGTCCCTGCGGGTGCCCGCGTCGCTGGTGGCTGAACTGAAGGCTCGGGCAGATGCCGAACACATCCCCACCTCGGCGCTGGTGCGTCGCCTGCTCACCGAGGCGCTGCGGGCGCCGTCCGCTCCTGTGCTCACCGTCGAACAGGTCGAGGAGATCGCCCGGCGGGTCTATCACGAGTCCGCCTGATGGGCGATCGAACATACTGAGTCACCCGCGCTTGCTTGGGTCCCCGCCATAAGTAGGAACCGTTTCACTCCCCGGAGTGTGAAATTCCGGGCCTTCCCCTGGCGCGGACCGGTGTCGGATGCTCTGTGCGAAGCCCGAACACCACCGTCCGATTAACGGTCCCCGCTCTCCCCTGCTTCGCGGGGCATCGCGGACGGGAAGGAGCGCTTTTCTCATGAAGATCCGTCGTATCGCGATGAGCCTGTTCGTCGCCGCGGCTGCCGCCGTCGGTGGCCTCGCCGGTTCCGCCTCGGCTGCCCCTGCACCGAGCGACGATGTGTCGCCGCTGATCGTGGGTGGCGGCAACGCGACCCAGACCTACTCGTTCATGGTCTCGCTGGACACCGGCTGTGGTGGATCGCTGATCAAGCCCACCTGGGTGGTGACCGCCAAGCACTGCACCAACACCGCGCCGCGGCAGGTGCGGGTCGGGTCGCTGTACCGCAACCAGGGCGGCAGCACCGCCGCGGTGAAGCGGGTCGTCCGGCACCCCTCGATCGACCTGGCCCTGCTGGAGCTGGCCTCCCCGGTGAGCCAGGCGACCGTGCCGGTGGCCTCCACCTCCGGCCCGGTGGGCACCGCGACCCGCATCATCGGCTGGGGCGCCACCCGGGCGGACGGCTCGGGCGCGGCGACCTACCTCAAGGAGCTGAACACCTCGATCGTGGCGGACACCCGCTGCACCAACGGGATGAACGCGGCCGCGGAGATCTGCACCAACAACACCGGTGGCAACCAGGGCGCCTGCTACGGCGACTCGGGTGGCCCGCAGGTCAAGCAGGTCGGTGGGGCCTGGCAGCTGGTCGGCGCGACCAGCCGCTCCGGCAACGGCGACCCGCGCTGCGCCACCGGCCCGTCGATCTACGTGGACGTGCCCTACTTCCGCAGCTGGATCAGCCAGTACGCGGGAACCGTGTGACCTGTCCTTAGTGGACCGTCCGGCCCGGCTGCCTGCGCAGCCGGGCCGGACTCCTTTCCACTGCGGGTGGCGGCGCGGCCTGGTCGCCGCCGGTTCAGCGCGAGATGAGCTGGGCGCGCAGCCTGGCCGGGATGCCGGGGGCGAACCTGGCCAGATAGGCGTCCAGGTGACCGTTGTCGGCCAGCAGGAACGGCAGGTCCACCGGCAGCAGTCGCCGGATCGCCAGCAGCGGCACCGGTGAGCGCAGCGGGCGGAAGTCCTGGTTCCACAGGCCGGGTTCGGCGCAGTGCGGGTGGAACTGGCCGAGCATCAGGCCCTCGGCGACGAACTCCGACTTGAGCTCCCGCTGCACCGCGTCGACCTGATCGGCGTCGGCCGCCGGCAGCACCAGCAGGTAGGTGAGCAGGTCGGCGTCCTCGGAGTCCATTGTGGACAGTTTCGCGGCGTAGCCGGTGCGCAGCGCGGTCAGCGCCTCGCGCAGGTCGCCGGAGCCGACGCCGAGGTGGAACAGGTCCCGGCGCAGCGCGGGGCGGGTGTACGGGCAGACCGGGCCGCTGCGGCCGAGGTCGGGGTGGCCGGGGATGAGGAAGTCCTTGGCCCAGCGCAGGACCAGCTCCAGTGGCGGTCGCTCGGCCAGTGGCGGCAGACCGGCTTCGACCTGGGTCGCGGTCCAGAGCCGGGGGTTCACCGGACTGTCCTGGGGGTGCGCCACATCGGTCGCAGGCTGGGGCCGCCGGGCAGCCGGATGTCCTGGCCGTGCGCGGTGAAGCCGAGCAGCCGGGCCGCCGCCTCGCCGCCGGGTGAGCTGGCCTCCAGGTAGACGGGCAGGCCGAGCTGGTCGCAGCGGTCGATGACGTACGGGGCGAGCAGCCTGCCGCGGCCGGTGTGCTGGAGGTCGGGGGCCACGCAGGCGAAGCTGAAGTAGCAGTGCGGTTCCCCCTGCGGGTGCGCGGCGTCCTGGAGCGCGCTGATGGTGCGCAGCCTGGCCGCGTCCTGGCCGAGGGCGGCGGTGAACCGTCGGTCCAGCTCGCGCTGCTGGAACTCGCTCAGCGCGGTCGCGCCCGGCGGCAGGGTGAGCAGCGCGCAGTCCAGGTCCACGGTGGTGTAGACGCCGTGGCCGGCCAGGGACAGGTCCAGGAACACCCGGAACATCCTCGGCAGCAGCCGTGTGCGCCGCAGGGGGTCCGGGAAGATCCATTCCACCAGCGGGTCGGTGGCGAAGGACTCGGCGAGCAGGCGGGTCAGCGCCGGCACGTCGGCCGGGGTGCCCTTGCGCACCAGGCGGTCCAGGGTGATCATGTGTCCTCCCGTTGTCGGACGAGTTGGGTGACCCGGCGGTGCAGCGGCTCGATCGCCGGTTCCGCCTCGGGTTTGAGCAGCACGCTGCGCAGCACCCGGGCCGCGGCGGCGTCGGCGCGCACGCCGGGGTGACGGCGGCCCAGCTCGGCCGCGGAGACCCGCAGGGTGCTGAGGTAGACCGGATCGGCCTCATCGGCCATGCCCTCGGCCAGCGCCCGCGCCGATGCTCCGTCCACTTCGGACAGTGTGTCGCGGCGCGGGAAGTAGGTGAGGATGTCCAGTTCCGGCTGCTGGTAGAGCACCAGCTCCTCGGACTTCTCGATCAGCTCGGCCCAGTGCAGCGCGGCCCGCCGCCCGGCCGCGAGCACCTCGCCGAGCCCAGTCCTGGTCAGCGGCAGCACTTGCAGCGTCAGCCACAGCGCGGCCGCGGCGGCCCCGGCCCGGCTGCACTCCAGGGAGATCTCGCCCAGGTGCAGCTCGTCGGAGGTGAAGTAGGTGTAGGGCGAGTCGTGCCGGTAGAAGCGGCCGACCGCCGGGTCGGCGAAGAGCACCGCGCCGCAGCCGTAGGGCTGGAGGCCGTGCTTGTGCGGGTCGATGGTCACCGAGTCGCAGTGCCGGATCGCGGCGAACGGCTCGGCAGGCACGCCCAGTTCCCCGGCCAGCAGGGCGAAGAAGCCGCCGTAGGCCGCGTCCACGTGGATGCGCACGCCGTACTTCTCCTTCAGCGCAAGGGCTTCGTGGATGGGGTCCACCGCGCCCAGTCCGGTGGTGCCGGGGGTGAGCACCACGGTGCCCACCTCGCCTCGGCGCAGTTTCCGTTCCAGCGCAACCAGATCCATCCGGCCCAGGCCGTCGGTGGGCACCGGCTCGCTGGGCACGCCGAGCAGCCGGCACATCCGGCCGTGCGTGTAGTGCGCCTCCGCGCTGTGCAGGACCAGCTTGCCGGGGTGGGTTTCCCGCGCCACGAACAGCGCTTCCAGGTTGGCGATGGTGCCGCTGGTGGTCAGGTGTCCCAAGTGGACTGGCAGGGCGAACATCCCGGCCAGCGCGGCGACCACCTCGCGTTCCATCCGCGCGGTCGCCGGGCCGCCGTCCAGGGCGTGGTTGTTCGGGTTGACCAGCATCGCGGCCAGGTAGCCGACCACGGCGGCCGGGTGCGGCGGCTTGACCATCTGGGCGGCGTAGCGCGGGTGGCCGAACGGGTAGTTGGCCCGCATCCGGTCGCCGAACTCGGCGAACGCGCGGCCGAAGTCGGCGTCGGTGACCGCGTTCGCCGGATGCGGGGCGACCGGGCCGAAGGTCGCCGCCCAGTTGTCCACCAGGTCGACCGCGCTGCCCAGCCAGTGTCGGAGATCCACGAGAACCAGCCTCGCGACTGGCTCCACGTGGAACCTCCCGCCGGCAGGGGACCCGGCCACTACCGCGGCGGGAGCGGAGTCCCGGTTGCCACAGGACCTCCGTCCCCGTATATTCGGATACGAGTACTCGGAACGGAGCGACAATGGCCACCACATACCGCCGCTCGAACCCGCTGGCCCTCGCCCTGTTGTCGCTGCTCTGGGAGCGCGAGATGCATCCCTATGAGATGGCCACCACGCTGCGCGAACGGCACAAGGACGAGAGCGTCAAGCTCAACTGGGGCACGCTGTACACGGTGGTCGAGTCGCTGGCCAAGCACAGGTTGATCGAGGCGGCCGAGGCCGAGCGGGACGGGCGGCGCCCGGAACGCACCCCGTACCGCCTGACCGAGGCCGGGCTGGCCGAGCTGAACGACTGGCTGCGCGAGCTGATCGCGGTGCCGCACAAGGAATATCCGCGGTTCGAGGCCGGGGTCTCCCTGCTCGGCATCCTGCCGCCCGAGGAGGCGGCGCGGCTGCTCGGTCAGCGCGCGGAGACCCTGGCCGGGCAGGTCGAGGGACTGCGCTCGGTGATGGCCGAGCTGCGCGCGCAGGGCCTGCCCGCGCTGGCCTGGATCGAGCTGGAGTACCGGGTGGCCATGATCGAGGCCGAGCACCGCTGGGTGTCCGGCGTGGTCGAGGGCATCGAGCAGCACACCATCGAGGGCGCGGACTGGTGGCGCGACTGGCATGCGCGGGGCGCGAAGCCGGGTCAGCTGCCGCCGTTCGGCCCACCAGACGCACAGTCCGAAGTGGACTGACGCGCTTCTCGGCGCGGTGCGCCAACACCGCGCCGAGAAGTGGACACACAAGCACCGCGTGGCGGCTCTCGCGCCCGGTAACGCGAACCCAGGATAGCCGGGGGCGCCACGCGGACCATCCGAGAAGGAGCATCCGCATGTCCGAGATCAACAAGACCTTCCAGCGCCTGGTCGAGGCCTGGAACAACGGCGACGCCACCGCCTACGCCGCGCAGTTCACCGAGGACGTCGACTACGTCACCTTCCACGGCATGCACATCCGCGGCCGCGCGGAGCTGGAGTCCGGGCACGCCAAGCTGTTCGCCGGTCCGCTCAAGGGCGTCAAGCTCGGCGGCGGGTCGGCCGAGGCCACGCCCTCGGTCAAGTTCCTCGGCCCGGACGTCGCGGTGGTGGTCAACTCCGGCGGCAGCAGCCTGCCGGAGGACGACGCCCCCGCCCCGGAGCGCGACTCGGTGACCACCGCGGTCGTGGTGCGCACCGACGACAGGTGGCTGATCAGCGCTTTCCAGGTGACCCGACGGCAGGCGTTCTGATGCGCAGGCTCCTTGACGCTTGGCGTCAAGTACTTTACGTTTGCCGTCAAGTAGCAAGCGGAGGTACTCGATGCCCGGTCCGACGTCCGTGCACACCGCCCTCGTCGAGCAACTGCTGCGACTGAGCGAGCAGCGGCTGCTCGACCCGCTGGAGATCCTGCTCCAGTCGGCCGAACCCCTGGCCACCGCGCGCACGTACCTGCGTGCCGCGGTGGAGACCCAGGCGGCGCAACTGCTCGGACGGGACGACCAGCTGGCCCGGCACGCGGCCGCCAGGGTGATCGGCGCGCTGTACCCGGGTGATCAGCCGTTCGACCCGCCGCTGGAGTGGTGGCGGACGCCGCTGGGCCAGGTCGTGGCCCGCCGGGTCGGGCACCCGGCCACCGAGGCGGTCCCGTACTCGGTGGCCGGGGCGATGCTCGGCGTCACCCGGCAGGGCGTGCACGACCTGGTCAACCGGCACAAGCTCGACCGGCACCCCGACGGCGGCGTGCGCACCGAGTCCGTCCGCGCCCGGCTACTCGCCAGAGAGGACGGAAACGCGTGGGGGACAACATGATTGAGCTGACGGTCGAGTCGGGTCCGGTGCCGGTCGCGGTGCGGGACCACGGCGGCGACGGCCCGCCGGTGCTGCTGCTGCACGGGCTCGGCGGGTCGATGGCGCACTGGGACCCGGTGGTGCCGGAGCTGACCGGCACGCACCGGGTGGTGCTGATGGACCTGCGCGGGCACGGCGGTTCCGGGGTGGGGCCGTGGAGCTGGTCGGCCGCGCTGGCCGACGTCGAGGCGGTGATCGCCGCACTCGACCTGGGCAGCCCGGCGGTGGCAGGCATGTCGCTGGGGGGCATGGTCGCCACCCGCTGGGCGGCCCGGCCGGGCTGTCCCGGCGCGGTCAACCTGGACGGCCTGCGCGGGTACCTGACCGCGCCGGAGAACTACCCCGGCCTCGATCCCGCCTTGCGGGAGAAGGAACTCGCCAGGGTGCGGGCGATGTTCGACGAGCAGGCGGCCGCGGTCACCGGGCCGCTGGCGGAGATCATCGACGAGCTCAGGGCGGCCGTGGAGGAGGACCACATCGCCGCCTGCCGGGCGGCCCGCTCACCGCTGCTGGTGGTCGCGGCCACCCAGAACCTGCCGGCGCAGGAGCAGTTCCCCGAGCTGACCGAGGCGTACCGCCGGGGCCTGGACCGGGATCTGACCGCGCTGGCCGAGGTGTGGAATGTGCAGGTCGAGCGGATCGGCAGCAGTCACGCCATGGTCCGGGAGCACCCGGCCGAGGTGGCCAAGCTGATCAGGGAGTTCCTGGCGGTCTGAGCGCACCGCGGCCCACCATCCACAGTGGACGGTGGGCCGCGGTGGTCAGCTCAGCAGCGGATCGGCTTGGCGTTGGCCGGGTCCAGCGAGTTGGCCACCAGCTGGTGCACCAGCGGGTCGACCGCGACCAGGATGTGCTCGGAGAGGTTGAACTTGCACAGGTCCTGCAGCACGTAGTTGGTGGCGTTGGGCGCGTGCATGTACCCGCTGGTGTAAGGCACCACTGCCTCGTCGTAGCGGGTCATCACGTTGGTGTAGGTCACCCCCGGCACCGCGACGCCGTCCTGGTTGAGCTTGCGCAGGAACTCCGAGCCGTGCAGGAACTGCAGCGCGGAGGGGAACACCGGGCCCATGATGCCGTCGATGACCGGGCCGAGGCCGAGCTTGCGGGCGAACTCCAGCAGCTTGGGCAGGGCGAGCAGCTGGCTGCCGTCCCACAGCGGGGTCAGCGCCACGTAGCGGTTGACCTTGTCCTTGCCGCCGAGGAACTTCACGTAGTAGTTGGGCATCAGGCTGCCCTCGGAGTGCCCGACGATGTTCACCTTGCCCGCGCCGGTGTGCTTGAGCACCCGGTCCACGAACGCGCCGAACTCCTTGGCGCTCTGCTCCATGGGCAGCCGGCCACCGATCTGGTTGATCGGGAACGGGGTCCCGGCAGGCACCCCGTAGGTCAGCGCGAACACGCAGTGGCCCTGTGCCTTCAGCTTCGGCGACAGGGCGAACCAGTTGAGCGTCATGTTGGCGCTGGCGCCATGCGCGAGCACCACCGGTTCGGGGTGGGCCTTGCTCGGCTTGCACGCCCAGTCGTTGGCGCCGGGCGGCGAGCCCGGCTCGGTGGGCGGCACCGCGGCCGACGCCGCTCCAGCGCCCACCACCAGCACTGTCAAGGCTGTCACCAGGGCAAATACCAGGGCACGCAACGTCCTCATCGACACCAGGTGTCCCTTCCATCAACGGGTGGCCCCGGACTAATCGTGATCGTGGTCACGCTGTGGTGGAATGGGTGCGAGCACAGCCTTGGCCCGGCCCCGGTTGTGCTCACGCACAACGACGAGGTTGGGCGGTCCCCAGGTGATGACTCCGACTTTCCCGGCCGCGGTGCGCAGGCTGGCCCGAGAACTGTCCGGTCGCGTGCCCGAGCTGGCGTTCGCCCTGGCCACCCGGGTCCGCGCCGAGGTGCCCGCCTACCAGGACGAACGGCTGGTCAGCTTCGCCGATCTGGTGGCCGAGTGCCAGGCCAACCTGGTGCAGGGCCTGCGCGATGTGGACAGCCCGTCCTGGGACGGCACGGACGCGGCCCGCCGCCTCGGCCGCCGCCGCGCCGAGCAGGGCTTCCCGGTGGAGGCGACCCTGCGCAGCTACCGCATCGGCGGGCAGTTCATGTGGGAGACCTTCGTCAGCGCGGCCGGCGCCGACCTGGGCGACCAGCGCGCGGTGCTGGCCGCCGCGACCACGCTGTGGACCTTCATCGACACCTACTCCGCGGCACTGGCCGAGGGGCACCGGCAGGCCAGCGAGGACCGGGCGCGCACCGACACCGAGGTCCGCTCCGCGCTGCTGGAGGCGCTGTTCGCGGGCAACTCCGCGGCCGGCCGCTCGCTGCTGGACTGCGCGGCCGACCTGCGGCTGCCCGCGGCCGGGCGGTTCCTGGTGGTGGTCGCGGACACGCTCGCGCTGCCCAGGATCGAGGAGCGGCTGCGGCTGCGCGGCACCGTGTCGGTGTGGCGGCAGGAGATCGACGCCCAGGCCGGGATCGTGCTGCTGCCGCCGAGCGGCTCGCCGGAGCAGCTGTGCGCGCACCTGGCCGGGCACACCAGGGCCAGGGTCGGGGTGAGCGCGGAGTACCACCAGATCGAGGCCACGCCCGGCGCCCGGCACGCCGCCGGGCTGGCCCGCGCGGCGGTGGGCACGCGCGGTCCCGGGGTGCTCCGGCACGACCAGGCCCCGGTGCCGATCCTGTTGGCCAGCGCGCCGGAGGCGGCCCGCGCGGTGGCCCAGGCCGCGCTCGGCCCGGTGCTCGACCTGCCCGCGCGGGACCGGGAGCTGGTGCTGGAGACCTTGCGGGTCTGGCTGGCGCACGACGGCGCGACCAGTGCCGCGGCGGCAGAGCTGCACTGCCACCGCAACACGGTCCGGTATCGGTTGCGCAGGCTGGAGGAGCTCACCGGACTGGCACTGACCAGCCCGAAAGCGTTGAGCCAGCTGCACTTGGCGTTGGAGGCGCTGCGCCTGTCGCCCCCGGCTGACTTCACCGCCGAGCGGGTAGGTTCTTGATCGTGACTACGCCACCGCCGACACCCGGCCGACGCAGGCCGGGTCCCGCACCCCGGTTGAGCCGGGACCTCATCGCCGAGGCGGTGCTGGGGGTCGGCTTCGAGGAGGTCACGGTCACCGCGGTGGCGCAGCGGCTCAACGCCACGCACGCCGCGCTGTACCGGCACGTCACCGACCGGGACGACCTGGTGCGGGCCGCGATCGAACGGGTCGCCGACCGCGCGCCGCAACCGCTGCTGGGCCCGGACTGGGAGGAGCTGCTGCGCGGCGAGGCCTGGGTCCGCTGGCGGATCTTCACCGAGTACCCGGGCATCCGCCAGGCCATCTCCGGCCTGGCCTCGCCCACCGACCCGTTCGCCGCCCGCAACCTGCCCATCATCCGGCACCTGGTGGCGCTGGGTTTCGCGCCCGATGCCGCGATGCTGGCCGCCGATGTGGTGGTGGACATGGTGGACGAGTCGGCGGTGACCGCGGTGGACGCCCGGCGGCTGGGCCCGGACGCGGTGGCCGCACAGCTGCGCGACACCTTCCCCGGCCCGGACGACGAGGAGCTGCGCCGGATCGCCTTCGAGGCCATGGTCGAAGATCAGGACGAGTGGTTCGGCGCCAAGCTGGACGTGGTGCTCGCCGGGATCCGCGTCACACTCACTCCGGGGGCAGCGGCTACCCCGAAGGGTGACGCCTGACCCACTCATGCCGCGCACACCCCCCGCCGGCGTGATACTGCCCCGGTCACCCACCCGGGGAGGACTGCCATGAACGAGCGGGGACTCACCCCGAAGGACATCCGCGAGGTGGAGTTCAGCATGTCCACGCTGCTCCGCCGCGGCTACGACGAAGGCGAGGTCGACGCCTTCCTGGACCGCGTCGAGGCCACCCTGCGGGGCGCCGACTCGGTCACCGCCCGCCAGGTCGACGAGGTCACCTTCAGCAGGCCGCCACTGGGCCGCCGCGGCTACAACGTCGACGAGGTCGACGCCTTCCTCGACCAGGTCGTGGTCACCCTCAGCGCCGTGGACGAAGCCACCGGCTGACCGCCCGCGGGCGGCGGCTCAGCCGCTGGTGCTGTCGCGGCCGTTCTCGATGTGGCCGCACAGGCGGCGGTGGAAGCCGCCGTCGCCCTGGACGCGGATGGTGAGGTCGTACCAGCCGCGGGTGGCGGCGGCCGAGTGGTGCACGGTGCGGCTGGACGAGGGCGCGACGCGGATCTTGCGGCCGTCCAGGTCGAAGGTGAGCGGGGTGCTGCCGGTGTTGCGCAGGGTCAGGCGGAGCAGGCGGGAGATGGCCGCGACCTCGCTGGTGACCTCGGCGGCCGAGTTCTTGTCGCCGCCGAACTCGCGGCGGAAACCGTTGGGGCCCAACAGGGTCAGCCGGTAGGACGAGCCGGCGAGCGGGACCGCGTCGGTTTTCGCGCCTGCCACGTCGTAGTGCCGGGGCACCGGGAACTCGCCGCCGTAGGAGTGCAGCGACAGGTGCGCGCTGGCCCGGCCGGAGTTGGTCAGGCGCAGCAGCAGGTGGGTGCCGGTGGCGTCCAGGGTGGCCGTGGCGTCCGGCTGGTAGGGCAGCGGGCGAGCAGGGCGGGTGCCTGGTTCGGGGGTGGGCAGGACGCCCTTGGCCGGGGGCGACGGACGCCAGCGGGAGATCGCGGGCGGGGTCTTGACCGGCTGCGTGGGCACCCGGCCCGGACGGCTGCCGTGGAAGTCGAAGACCGAGGTCAGGTCGCCGGTGACGGTGCGCCGCCAGGTGCTGATGTTGGGTTCGCGGACGCCGAGCCAGGTCTCCAGGAAGCGCAGCACCGAGGTGTGGTCGAAGACCTGGGAGTTGACGTAGCCGCCGACCGTCCACGGGGACACGATGGTCGCGGGCACCCGGAAGCCCAGGCCGATGGGCAGGCCGTCCACGAACTCGTCCGCGGTGCCCGGCGGCGGGACCGGCGGGGGCACGTGGTCGAAGTAGCCGTCGTTCTCGTCGTAGTTGATGATCAGCGCGGTGTGCCGCCACACCTCGGGATCCGAGGCCAGCGCGTCCAGCACCTGGTAGGTGATCCCGGCGCTGGCCGCCGGCGAGGACGCGCCGGGGTGCTCGGAGTCCAGCGCCGAGGGCACCAGGTAGGACACCTCCGGCAACCGGCCCGCGGCGATGTCGGCCCGCAGCGAGGCGGCCAGCTGACCGGTCGGCACCCGGTGCAGGCCGCGGTCGTAGAGCGCGCGCTCCTCGGCGGTCAGCGTGGCCACGCCCTTGGCCAGCAGGTCCAGCAGTCGTTGCCGCTCAACGGGTTCGGCCTTGCGGACCTTGCCGAAGAAGGTGTCCATGCTCTTGAAGTCACCGGCCGGCGCCAGCGCCTTGCGCGCGATCGCCTTGAAACGACTGAAGAACTCCAGCGCGTTGTCCTGGAAGTTGTCCCACTCCTGGTACACCTGCCAGCTGCGCCCGGCCAGCTGCAGGCGTTCCGGGTAGGTGGTCCAGTCGTACCCGGGGTGCTTGTCCTCGTCGTAGGCCCAGTTGCGCACCGCGCGGCGCTGCTGGTTCGGCGGCGGCTCGAAGCCGACCGTGCCGCTCATCAGGTACATCCGGTTCGGGTTGGTCGCGCCGAAGACCGAGCAGTGGTAGGCGTCGCACAGGGTGAAGGTGTCGGCCAGCTCGTGGTGGAACGGGAGGTCGGCGCGGTCGTAGTAGGCCATGGTGGCCGGGGACTTCGCACCGATCCAGCCGTCCAGCCTGCCCTGGCCCCAGGCCTTGTGCCCGCCGTCCCAGTCGTGGTCCAGGTCGCCGATGTAGTGCACCGCGTCCCCCGGCCGCTGGCTGTCCTTGGCCGCCTGCCGCACCGAGAACGGCAGCACCGGCTCGCCACCGGCCCTGGGCTGGGCGAAGACCGAGCCGCCACCGGGCAGTTCGAGCGCGTTGCGGTCGCCGAAGCCGCGCACCCCGCGCAACGTGCCGTAGTAGTGGTCGAAGGCCCGGTTCTCCTGCATCAGCACCACCACGTGCCGCAGATCGCGCAGGCCACCGGCGGGAGCCGGCAGGGCGAGCGCGCGGTGCAGGGACGGCGGCAGCAACGAGCCGAGTGCGGCGGCGCCGAGAGTGGCGGCTCCGGTGGTGAGCACCCGGCGGCGGGAGACAGCGGTCATTCCGCCAACCTCACCCGGCGGACGTTCGTTGGGTAGAGGCGAAGGGATGACCATCGAGTGAATGAATGGCCTGCGCCGCGCCGGTCAGTACACTCACCGCTACGGACCGGGCGCACTCGGTTCCGTTCGGTCACCGGTGTCAGGGGAAGGTGAGCCGTGGAGCAGCGGCCGAGCTGGGTGCCGAAGGAAGTCGATGTGTCCAAACCGAGCGCGGCCAGGGTCTACGACTACTTCCTGGGCGGCAGCTACAACTTCGCGGTGGACCGCGCCTTCGCCCAGCAGCTGCTCTCGGTCGCGCCCACCATGCCGATGGTGTGCAGGCAGAACCGCTCCTTCCTGCGCCGCGCGGTGCAGTACATCCTCGGCCACGGCGTGCGGCAGTTCCTGGACATCGGCTCCGGCCTGCCCACCACCGGCAACGTGCACGAGATCGCCCAGGCGGCCTACCCGGACGCCAAGGTGGTCTACGTGGACAACGAGCCGGTCGCGGTGGCGCACAGCGAGTTGATGTTGAAGGACAACGACAGCGCGACCATCCTGCACGCCGACGTGCGCGACCCGGACTGGATCCTCAACGCCCCGCAGACCAGAGCCCTGATCGACTTCGACCAGCCGGTGGCGCTGCTCATGGTGGCGCTGCTGCACTTCGTGCCCGATGCCGACGAGCCCGCGGAGTTCATGCGCCGGTACCGGGAGGTGCTCGCGCCGGGCAGCTTCCTCGCGCTGTCGCAGGGCACCGAGGAGCGGCAGCCGCCGCAGGTGCACGCGGTGCGCGACCTGTACAACCAGCGGGCCAACCGGGTGACCACCCGCACCAGCGCGGAGATCACCGCGTTCATGGGCGACTTCGAGATCGTCGAGCCCGGCCTGGTGTTCACCCCGGAGTGGCGGCCGGAGTCACCCTCGGACGTGCCGGACGAGCCGGAGCTGGCCGGGTTCTACGCGATTGTGGGGCGCAAACCGTGACCGTGGTGGACCGTCGGCTGTGGGTGCCGACCGAGGTGAACGTGGACGCGCCGAGCGCGGCCAGGGTCTACGACTACCTGCTGGGCGGCAACTACAACTTCGCCGCCGACCGGGCCTTCGCGCAGCAGGCCATCGCCATCCACCCCGGCCTGCCCATGGTGTGCCGGGAGAACCGCTCCTTCCTGCGCCGCGCGGTGCGCTACTGCGCGGACAACGGGATCCGGCAGTTCCTGGACATCGGCTCCGGCCTGCCCACCTCCGGCAACGTGCACGAGGTGGCGCCGGAGGCCAGGGTGGTCTACGTGGACAACGAGCCGGTCGCGGTGGCGCACAGCCGGATGATGCTGCGCGGCTCGGCACGGGCCGCGATCGTGCACGCCGACCTGCGCGACCCGGACACGATCCTGAACGCGCCGGAGACCAGGCGGTTACTCGACTTCGACCAGCCGGTCGGGCTGCTGATCGTGGCCGTGCTGCACTTCGTGCTGGACACCGAGCTGGTGAAGTCCGTGCTGGCCCGCTACCGCGAACGGCTGGCGCCGGGCAGTGTGCTGGTGCTCTCGCACGGCACCCTGGAGGAGCAGGCGCCCTCGGCCAGGAAGATCCAGGAGCTCTACAACCGCAGCCCCAACAAGGTCATCACCCGCACGAGGCAGGAGTGCGTCGAGCTGATGGACGGATTCGAGATCATCGAGCCCGGTGTGGTGTTCACCCCGCTGTGGCGGCCCGAGCCGCTGGCCGAGCGCCCGGAGCGCCCGCAGGACGCGGGCTGGTACGGCATGGCTGGCAGGCTGCTATGACCGAGAACCCGAGGTCGAGCTGGGTGCCCCAGGGCGTGGACGTGGAGCGCCCCAGCGCCGCGCGCATCTACGACTACTACCTCGGCGGTGGCTACAACTTCGAGTCCGACCGGCAGTTCGCCCGCAAGGCCATCGCGCTGCTGCCCAGCCTGCCGATGATCGCCCAGCAGAACCGGGTGTTCCTGCGGCGGGCGGTGCGCTTCTGCGTGCAGAACGGGATCCGGCAGTTCCTGGACATCGGCTCCGGCATCCCGAGCGTGGGCAACGTGCACGAGGTGGCCCAGCAGATCAACCCGGAGGCCAGGGTGGTCTACGTGGACAACGAGCCGGTCGCGGTGGCGCACAGCCGGATGATGCTCTCCGGCGACCCGCGCACCGCGGTGGTGCAGGCCGACGTGCGCGACCCGGACTCCATCCTCAACGCCCCGGAGACCAGGGCGCTGATCAACTTCGACGAGCCGGTCGGGCTGCTGATGGTGGCCCTGCTGCACTTCGTCCCGCCTGCCGACGAGCCCAAGGCGTTCCTGGCCCAGTACCGGGACGCGATCGCGCCGGGCAGCTACCTGGCCCTCTCGCACGCCACCCTTGAGCACCAGCCCGCGATCACCGAGCAGGTCCGGCAGCTGTACGAGAACAGCCAGAACCCGATGACCTCGCGCACCAAGGCCGAGCTGGAAGTGCTCTTCGACGGGTTCGACCTGGTCACGCCGGGTATCGTGTTCACCTCGGCCTGGCGGCCGGAGAGCCCGGAAGAGGCCGGTGACGACCCGGAGCGGTCGGTGATCTACGCCGCGGTCGGGCGACGGCGGTGACCGTGGATGGCTGACCACGCGGCGTTCGCCAGGGCCTGGACCGCGCAGGTCTACGGCACCAGCTTCGTCTCGATGTCCCGGCCGGAGACCGAGCACTTCCTGCTGGGCCTGACCGACCGGCTGGTCGCCGCGCTGACCGCGGACCCGTTCAGCGCGGTGCCGGCCGCGCAGGTGGCCGAGGACCTGGTCGCCGCGCACTACACCGGCCCCACCGTGCTGGACCGGACGTTACGCCTGGTCGGCGACCAGCTACTGTCCACAGTGGACTTACCCGCGCACGGCGAGCTGCCGGGCCGGGTGGTCGCGCTGATGGCCGCGCTGGCCGCCGGGTACGCCGATGCCTTGCGCGAGCGCACCTTCGACGAGCAGGAGACCATCAAGCGGGCCGTGCTGCGCGCCCGCGACGACGCCGAGACCGCCTTGCGCGCCAGCGACGCCCGGTTCCGCGCGGTGTTCTCGGTCTCCCCCATCGGCATCGCGATCACCGACCTGCACGGGCGGATCGTGGAGGCCAACGGCGCGCTGCAGGAGATCCTGCGCAGCCCGGCGACCGCGCTCACCGGCTGCACCCTGGCCGAGCTGGTGCACCCGGACGACGCGGCCGCGCTGACCCGGTGCGAGGCCGACCTGGAGCGCGGCGAGATCGAGCTGTACCGCACCGAGAAACGCTTCCTGCTGCCCGACGGCGACCTGGTGTGGGCCTTCCTGTCCGTGGCGCTGATCCACAACGCCCGGGGCCTGCCGACCTACCGGATGGCGATGGTGGAGGACATCTCCCAGCGCCACCTGCTCTACGAACAGCTGCGCAGGCAGACCCTGCACGACCAGCTCACCGGCCTGCCCAACCGGGCCAGGTTCACCAGCGCGGTGGACGGCCTGCTCGCCCAGGCCGGGCCGAACGCCCGGGTGGCGCTGTGCCTGTTCGACCTGGACGGGTTCCGGGTGGTCAACGGCGGGCTCGGGCCGGTGGTGGGCGATGAGGTGCTCAAGGAGGTCGGCGGCCGGATCAGCGACGGCGTGGCCGCGGAGCCGGAGTCGCTGGCCGCCTACCTCGGCGGGGACCGGTTCGCGGTGCTGCTGCCCAGGAGCTCCGGCGCGCAGGCCGCGGTCGCGCTGACCGAGCGGGTGCTGACCTCGATCGGCGAGCCGATCCAGGTGGTCGGGCACCGGCTGACCGTCTCGGCCAGCGCCGGTGTGGTGGAGCGCCCCGCAGCAGGGGTGCGCACCCCGGACCTGTTGCGCGACGCCGACCTCACCCTGCACTGGGCCAAGACCGACGGGCGCGGGCAGTGGACGCTGTTCGACACCGAGCGGGCCCGGCGGGAGCGGGTGCGCTACGAGATGGCCACCACCATGGCGCTGGCCATGGACAACGAGGAGTTCTACCTGGAGTTCCAGCCGGTGGTGCGGCTGCGCGACGGCCTGGTGCGCGGGGTGGAGGCGCTGCTGCACTGGGACCACCCGGAGCTGGGTGTGCTGGTGCAGGACGACTTCTGCGAGCTGGCCGAGGACATCGGCCTGATCGTCCGGCTGGGCCGCTGGGTGCTGCGGGAGGCCTGCGCGCAGGCCGCGGTCTGGTCCACCGAAATGGGTGAGCGGGCGCCCGCGGTGAGCGTGAACCTGTGCCCCCGGCAGCTGCGCGACGCCGACCTGGTGCGCGATGTGCAGACCATCCTGCGGGACACCGGGCTCGCCCCGGACCGGCTGTGGCTGGAGATCCCGGAGAGCGCTGTCCCGGTGGAGGCCACCGAGGCCATCGAGACGCTGACCATCCTGGCCGAGATGGGCGTGGAGATCCTGCTGGACCGCTTCGGCAAGTCCCCCGCCGACCCGGCCCACCTGCGCAACCTGCCGCTGCACGCGGTGAAGGTGCACCGGGTCCCGCTGGCCGGCCCCGGCAACGGCGCCGACCCGGCGCGGGAGCGGATGGTCGCGGACCTGATCGCGCTGGCGCACGTGCTGGAACTGCCGGTGATCGTGGCACACGTCAGCGACGCCGAGCAGGTGCGGCGGCTGACCGAGCTGGGCTGCGACGCGGCCCAGGGCCCCTACTTCGGGGTGGCCGGCACGCCGGAGGACGCGCGGGCGCTGCTGTCCGGGCAGTCCCCCAGCCGAGGTTGAGTAGTTCCCCGCTGTGCCGCGCCGCCGGTCTCGGCGAGTATTTGCCGCAGACGACGCGCCCGGACCTCAGGGGGAGGGCGATCATCAGGGGGATCCGGCGCGGGGAGGCGCCGGTCAGGGGGTGATCCGGTCGGGCGCGTCGTCTATGGGGGCTCGTTGTCCGCTCCGCTGCCGAAGCTGGTGAAGTAGGCGCGTGAACGCTGTGCACAAGCGGACCGTCCAGGACTTCCTCAACCTGGCCTTCAACTACAAGCGCCCGGCGGAGGCCTTCGCCAGGCACGTGCACCCGGACTACGTCCAGCACAACCCGCACGCCCCGGACGGCGCCGCCGCCTCGGCCGCGCACCTGACCGACTTCGTCGCCCGGTTCCCCGCACTGAGCCTGGAGATCAAGCGGGTCTTCGCCGACCGGGACCACGTGATCACGCACTGCCACCTGAAGCTGACGCCGGAGAGCAGGGGCACGGCCATCGTGGACATCGTGCGGCTCTGGGAGGGGCGGATCGTGGAGCACTGGGACGTGGCGCAGGAGGTCCCTGAGCAGGCCGCGAACAGCAACACGATGTTCTAGGGCGTGTCCGCCGGGTCACGTTTGCGAGAGTCGTGATCGGTTCGGCCGCTGGTGGTGCGGCCGGGACGCCCTCATACCGGGTGTATTCGGGTGTTCCGGCCGCGCCGCCAGCGGCCGAACCGGCGCGGCTATCGCGGGCGTGACCCGGCGGACACGCCCTAGGACCTAAGCTGGGCACTCGTGCTCTACCGACTGATCCTCACCCTGGTGCTGCGGCGGTTCGACGCCGAGCGGGTGCACCACCTGAGCTTCGGCGCGCTGAAGCTGCTGACCGCGATTCCCGGGGTGCTGCCGCTGGTGCGCCGCCTGCTCGCGCCGAGGGACCCGGCGCTGCGGACCAGGGTGCTTGGGCTGGACCTGCCGGGGCCGCTGGGGCTGGCCGCCGGGTTCGACAAGGACGCCACCGGGCCGGACGCGCTGGCCGCGCTGGGTTTCGGGTTCGTGGAGATCGGCACGCTCACCGCGCACGCCCAGCCCGGCAACCCGAAGCCGCGGCTGTTCCGGCTGTTCGCCGACCGGGCCATCGTGAACCGGATGGGCTTCAACAACGGTGGCGCGGCGGCCGCGGCCCAGCGGCTGCGGGCCAGGCGGGCACGTGGGCAGTCCGGGGTGGTCGGGGTGAACATCGGCAAGACCAAGGCCACGCCCGAGGCTGAGGCGGTCGGCGACTACGTGACCAGCGCGAAGCTGCTGGCCGGGGTCGCCGACTACTTCGTGGTCAACGTCAGCTCGCCCAACACGCCCGGTCTGCGCAACCTCCAGGCCGTCGACCAGCTGCGGCCGCTGCTCACCGGGGTGCGGGCGGCGCTGGACGAGGCGGGCCGGCGGGTGCCGCTGCTGGTCAAGATCGCGCCGGACCTCTCCGACGAGGACGTGGACGCCCTCGCCGACCTGGCGCTGGAGCTGGGCCTGGACGGGATCATCGCGACCAACACCACCATCGGCAGGGACGGGCTGGCCAGTCCCGCCGCCGAGGTGGCGCGGGCCGGGGCCGGTGGGCTGTCCGGGGCGCCGCTGAAGCAGCGGTCGCTGGCCGTGCTGCGGCGGCTGCGCGCACGGACGGGTGACCGGCTGGTGCTGGTCTCGGTTGGCGGCATCGAGTCGGCCGAGGACGTGTGGCAGCGGCTGCGCGCCGGTGCGAGTCTGGTGCAGGGCTACACCGGCCTGATCTACGGCGGCCCGCTGTGGCCGTGGCGGATCCACCGAGACCTGTCCAGGAGGCTGCGTGCCAGCGGTTACCGCTCCCTCGATGAGGTGGTTGCGCGCGACTGACCCGGTCAGCGGTTTACAAGGTCGGGCCGGTTCTTGAAAATCACCGGCATGCTCCGCCTCCTGCGCATGCTCCTGTGCCTGCTGCTGGTGGCGCCGCTGCTGGCCTCCGGACCGGCGGGCGCGACCGCGCCTGCCGCCTGCCCGGAACCCGCCCAGCCCAAGCGGCAGCTGCGCGGGCTGTGGATCGCCAGCGTGTCCAACATCAACTGGCCGTCCCGGCCCGGCCTGTCCGTCGGACAGCAGCAGGACGAGTACCGGCGGCTGCTGGACCGGGCCAAGCAGCTGCGGTTCAACGCGGTGTTCGTGCAGGTCCGCCCGGCCTCGGACGCGTTCTACCCGTCCACCCTGGAACCGTGGTCGCAGTACCTGACCGGGACCCAGGGCCAGTCCCCCGGCTACGACCCGCTGGCCTTCCTGATCGCCGAGGCGCACGCCAGGGACCTGGAGTTCCACGGCTGGTTCAACCCGTACCGGGTGAGCACCCAGCCCGATCCGGCCAAGCTGGTGCCCAGCCACCCCGCCCGGGTGAACCCGGACTGGGTGATCCGCTACGGCAACGGGCTGGTCTACAACCCCGGCCTGCCCGCGGTCCGCGCGCACGTGCGCAACGTGATCAGCGATGTGCTCGGCCGCTACGACCTGGACGGCGTGCACTTCGACGACTACTTCTACCCGTATCCGGTGGCCGGTCAGGAGTTCCCGGACGAGGCTGCCTACCGCCAGCACGGCGCGGGCTTCCCGGTGAAGGCGGACTGGCGGCGGGACAACGTGAACCGGCTGATCAGGGAGATCGGCGAGCAGATCGGCGCGAGCAAGCCCTGGGTGTCCTTCGGGGTCAGCCCGTTCGGCGTGTGGCGGGACAAGCGGCACGACCCGACCGGCTCGGAGACCACCGCGGGCGTGCACAACTACGACGACCTCTACGCCGACACCCGGACCTGGATCCGCAACGCCTGGATCGACTACGTGGCGCCGCAGGTGTACTGGAGCATCGGCTACCCGCCCGCCGCCTACGACAAGCTGATTCCCTGGTGGGCCAAGGAGGTCGAGGGCACCGCGGTGTCCCTCTACATCGGACAGGGCGCCTACAAGATCGGCACCAGCAACCCCGCGGCCTGGACCGACCCGGAGGAGATGCCCAAGCACCTGGCACTCAACCGGTCGCACCCGCAGGTCGGCGGCGACATCTACTACAACGTCAACAGCGTGTTCGCCAACCCGCTGGGCTTCGCCGACCGGCTCAATGCCGACCAGCACCGCTATCCCGCGCTGGTGCCGGTCCGCGGCACCGTCCCCGGCACCGCGCCCGGCGCGCCGGCCGGTGTGCGCGCCGATCCGAACTCCGGCGGCGGTTACAAGCTGAGCTGGCAGGCCACCGCGGGCGCGAGCACGTACGCGGTGTACCGGCTGCCCGGACACCAGTCCGTCACCGAGTGCTCCACCGCCGACCCGGCCACCCTGCTGGGCACCACCCGCGAGAAGTCCCTGCTCGACGCGGGCGCGCCGCACGACCGCCGGTTCACCTACCTGGTCACCGCCCTGGACCGCACCCACCGGGAGAGCACGCCGCGCCCGGTCTGGGTGCCCGCCTTCTGGGAGTTCTGATGCGCCGATTCTTCGTTGCCCCACTGGCCGTGTTATGCGCTCTGCTCGCGGCTCCCGCCTCGGCCACCGCCGGAAAGTCCACCATGACCGACTTCCATGCCTGGCAGTCCGTGCACGACTTCCACCAGGGCGCCAACGAGGGCACCGCGGCCACCCCGAACGGGCTGACCATGGCCAAGCCCGCGGGCACCACCGGCTACGCGGACCCGCACACCGGGAAGACCCAGCAGTTCGAGTACGCCCGCTGGACCTCCTCCAGGCGCGCGCTGTCCTTCCCCGCCACCGAGCTCATCGCCTCCTGGAACGCGAGCACCCCGGCCGAGACCTGGTTGCAGGTGGAGCTGCGCGGCCGCGGCGGATCGTCCACTGTGGACAGCAAGTGGTACGTGATGGGCCGGTGGGCCTCGGCGGACTCGCTGATCAAGCGGACCACGGTGCCGGACCAGGGTGACGCCAACGGTTCTGTGGACGTGGACACCTTCAAGGCCACCACCCCGTGGACCTCCTACCAGCTGCGGGTGACGCTGTACCGGATGCCGGGCGCGAAGTCCGCCGCGCAGGTGACCAAGGTGGGCGCGATGGCCTCGGCCATCCCGGACCGGTTCATCGTGCCGACCAGCGGGCCGGGCGGGGCCTGGGGCATGGAGCTGCCGGTGCCGCGCTACTCGCAGAACGTGCACCGCGGCAACTTCCCGGAGTACGGCGGCGGCGGTCAGGTGTGGTGCAGCCCGACCTCCACCCAGATGGTGCTGGAGTACTGGGGCCGCAAGCCCTCCGCCGAGCAGATGTCCTGGATTCCGCAGGGTTACACCGATCCGAGCGTGGCCTACGCGGCCAGGCACAACTACGACTACGACTACCAGGGCACCGGCAACTGGCCGTTCAACACCGCCTACGCGGCCTCCTTCGGGCTGGCCGGGCACATCACCAGGCTCAGCTCGCTGACCGAGCTGGAACGCTACATCCGGCAGGGCATCCCGGTGATCACCTCGCAGTCGTTCCTGGCCTCCGAGCTCGACGGCGCGGGCTACGGCACCACGGGGCACATCATGGTGGTGGTCGGGTTCACCCGCACCGGCGACGTGATCGCCAACGACCCGGCCTCGCCGAACAACCCGGCGGTGCGGCACGTGTACAAGCGGGCGCAGTTCGAGAACATCTGGCAGCGCACCAAGCGGTACCGGGCCGACGGCTCAGTGGCCGGCGGCCCGGGAGGCATCGCCTACGTCATCCATCCGCGCTGGCTGCCATTGCCGTGACGCACGGTCAGGGCCGGTAGTGACCGCCACCGCCGCCCCGGCCGCGGCCGGTCAGGCGGGCGAACAGGCGCTGGAGCTTGGCCCGGTTCTTCGGCTTGGACGCCTGCGTGCGGGCCTGGTGGATCAGTCGTTGGCCCTTCGGGCTGGAAGCGAACCGGGCGAGCTTGGAGAACAGTCCGGCCATCTCAACTCCTCAAGTTCAGCGGTCGGGTGTTCCCGGTTTACCCGAACGAGCGATGTCCGAATCGCCGGAAACGTGTCCGCCCATTGGAACGTACGCATGGCTGCTCCAGTTCCCGGCGGCGCTGCGGTTAGATGCGCGCATGCGCGTTTCCCTCCTCGCCGCCACACTGGCCCTCGCCGTGGCCGCCACCGCCTGCGCCCCGGCTGACCAGGGCGGATCGCCCGGGGCCAGCGGTCCCTCGGACTGCGCCAAGGGCTCGCTGAAGACCGTGGCCGCGGGCAAGCTCACCTTCGGCACCGACGAGCCCGCCTACGAACCGTGGTTCACCGGCAACGACCCGGCCAACGGCAAGGGCTTCGAGTCCGCGGTGGCCTACGCCGTGGCAGGCAAGCTCGGCTTCGCCAAGGAGGAGGTCAGCTGGGTGCGGGTGCCGTTCAACGCGGCCATCCAGCCCGGCCCGAAGACCTTCGACGCGGACCTGAACCAGTTCTCCATCACCGACGAGCGGCGCAACGCGGTGGACTTCTCCGCCCCGTACTACACCGTGCGCCAGGCCGTGGTGGCGCTGAAGGAGTCCCCGGCGGCGACCGCGAAGTCGGTGGCCGAGCTGGCCGGGTTCACCCTGGGCGCACAGGTCGGCACCACCAGCTACGACGCGGTGACCAACCAGGTCAAGCCGAAGAAGCAGGCCTCGGTCTACAACACCAACGACGACGCCAAGCAGGCCCTGCGCAACAACCAGATCCAGGCGCTGGTGGTGGACCTGCCGACCGCGTTCTACATCACCTCGGCGGAGATCTCCGAGGCGGTCATCGTCGGCCAGCTGCCCGCGGGCGGCGGCAAGCCGGAGCAGTTCGGCGCGGTGCTGGACAAGGGCAGCGCGCTCACCGGCTGCTTCACCAAGGCGGTGGAGGCGCTGCGCGCGGACGGCACGCTGGCCAAGCTGGAGCAGGAGTGGCTGGCCGCGGCGGGCAAGGCGCCGGAACTCTCGTGACCACAGTGGAACCCAGCTCGATCCAGCGGGAACGCCTGGCATACCAGCGATCCCGCCGCCGCAAGTCCACTGTGGTCGCTTTGCTGTCCACAGTGGTCTTCGCGGTGGCGGCCTGGCTGACCATCACCAGCGCGCCGGGCTGGCCACGGGTCCGGGACTCGTTCTTCAACTACGAGGCCGCGGTCAAGGCGCTGCCCACGGTGCTGGACGGTTTGTGGCTCAACATCAGGGTGCTGGTGGTCTGCGAGGTGCTGATCCTGGCGCTGGGCCTGGCGGTGGCCGCGCTGCGCACGCTGCGCGGCCCGGTGTGGTTCCCGCTGCGCGCGCTGGCCACCGGCTACGTGGACCTCTTCCGCGGCCTGCCGCTGATCATCGTGCTGTACCTGGTCGGTTTCGGCCTGCCCGGCCTGCGGCTGACCGGCATCCCGAACGAGCCGGTGATCCTGGGCTCGATCGCGCTGGTGCTGGTCTACTCCGCCTACGTGGCCGAGGTCTTCCGCGCCGGCATCGACTCGGTGCACCCCTCGCAGCGCGCCTCGGCCCGCTCGATCGGGCTCACCCACGCCCAGACCATGCGGATCGTGGTGCTGCCGCAGGCGGTGCGCCGGGTGCTGCCGCCGCTGCTCAACGACTTCGTGGCGCTGCAGAAGGACTGCGGCCTGATCTCGGTGCTCGGCGCGGTGGACGCGGTGCGCGCGGCGCAGATCTCCTCGGCCACCGCCTACAACTTCACCCCGTACGTGCTCGCCGGGCTGCTGTTCGTGCTGCTGGCGGTGCCGTCGGGCCGACTGGCCGACTGGGCGAGCGCGCGGGCGGCGCGCCGGCAGTCCGGCGGAGGTGTGGCATGAGCGAACCCGTGCTCCGGGTGCGCGACCTGGTCAAGCGCTACCACGGGAACCCGGTGCTGGGCGGGGTCGACCTGGACGTGGCCGAGCACGAGGTGGTGGTGCTGATCGGCGCCTCCGGCTCCGGCAAGTCCACCCTGCTGCGCTGCGTGAACCTGTTGGAGGAGCTGGACGACGGGCAGATCCTGCTCGACGGCGAGGACATCTCGCACCCGCGCACCGACCCGGATGTGGCCAGGCGGCGAATGGGCGTGGTGTTCCAGGCGTTCAACCTGTTCCCGCACCTGTCCGTGCTGGACAACGTCACCCTGGCGCCCAGGGTCGTGCACAAGGTGGACCGGGCGCAGGCCGAGGAGCAGGCGCTGGCGCTGCTGGCCAGGGTCGGCTTGGCGGACAAGGCGAGCAGCTACCCGGACCGGCTCTCCGGCGGCCAGCAACAGCGGGTGGCCATCGCCCGGGCCCTGGCCTACGAGCCGCGCCTGCTGCTGCTGGACGAGATCACCAGCGCCCTCGACCCGGAACTGGTCGGCGAGGTGCTGTCCTTGGTGCGCGAGCTCGCCGGGCAGGGCCGCACGCTGCTGATGGCCACGCACGAGATGGGCTTCGCCAAACAGGTCGCCGACCGGGTCTGCTTCCTCGACGGCGGCGTCGTGCTGGAACAGGGCCCGCCGGAGCAGGTGCTCGGTGATCCGGTCGAGCCCCGCACCCGGCAGTTCCTCAGCCGCATCATCGCGGCCGGACGGCTTTAGGCCGCCCCTGGCAGGACCTGGTGCGGGTAGTCCGCCGACCGGTGCTGGAAGGACAGGATGTCCGGGTTCTGGATCACGCCGTCGCGGATCTCGATGGCCCGCCGCAGGATGGCATCGCCCTCCCAGGCTTCCGGGCCGTCGAGCACGGTCGCCAGGTGCGGCAGCACCGCCTGGCTGATCTCCCAGGTGGCCGAGTTCCACAGGTGCGAGGGGCTGTGGTCGACGCCGTAGTAGTGGATGTTGTCGCCCACGGTGAACATGGGCTCGGTGAACGTGGTCGGCCGGGCCCAGCTGAACCCCATGCCCTCGTCGCAGGAGACGTCCACGACGAGCGTGCCGGGGGCCAGGGCGGGCAGGTCCGCCTCGGCCAGGAAGGTCAGCGGCGCGTCGATGCGCTGCAGCACGCAGTTGACGATGATGTCGTGCTCGCCGAGGAACTCCGCCAGCGGCACCCGGCCCCGGTCGGCCAGCACCTGGCTGCTCCGGGGATCGCCGTTGTGCTCCAGGTGCTTGATCCGCGCGGAGTGGATCGGTGAGCCGACCGCGGTGACCCCACGGCCGGTCAGCACGGTCACCTCGTGCACGCCGTGCGCGTTGAGCGCGGTCACCGCGCCGCGCGCGGTCGCGCCGAAGCCGATCACCACCGCCCGCAGTCGCCTGCCGTAGTCCCCGGTGCTGCCCCTGAGCTGCATGGCGTGCAGCACCGAGCAGTAGCCGGCCAGCTCGTTGTTCTTGTGGAAGACGTGCAGGCTGAACCCGCCGTCGGCGGTCCAGTGGTTCATCGCCTCGAAGGCGATCAGGGTCAGCTTGCGGTCCACCGCGAGCTGGGTGATCTCGGTGTTCTGCACGCAGTGCGGCCAGCCCCACAGCAGCTGGCCCTCGCTCAGCGCGGCGACGTCCGCCGGCATCGGCTTGAGGTGCAGGATCCCCTCGCATTCGGCGAGCAGCTGCTCCCGCGAGCGCAGCCCGCCGACGTAGGGCGCGAGCGCCTCGTCGGAGACGCCGAAACCGGCGCCGTAGCCGCGCTCCAGGAAGATGTTCTCCCGGAGCGCGGCATCGATCTGCCGCAGATGGGCGGGGTGGATCGGCAGCCTGCGCTCATTTTCCTTGGTCGAGCGCGCCAGCACACCGAGGTTGAGCCGGGCCACGCTCAGCGGACGGTCTCGGCGATGTGGTCCATCGCGTGCAGCACGTGCGCGGCCAGCTCGGTGGCGTCCTTCTCGTTGAGCTTGGAATTTTCCCGCAGCGTGTTCTTGACCAGTTCGATCCGGCGGTCGTAGCGGGACATGGGGGTGATGGTGGTGGTCATGGGGAGTTCTCCTAACCCGGGCAGACACAACCTCGGTTGAGTCCGCTGCTCGCGGACGCCGCGCAGTACCGCGCGGCGATCTGGTCGTGGTCGTGCCAGGCGTGCGGGCAGGCGAGGCAAACCGGCTCATCGCCGGTGGCCATACGTGGATCCGAACTCATCCCGGCGCTCCCGCCTCCGGCCAGCGAATGCCAGCCGGGAATCGTGGTGCGCCCAAGGCGGCGTCAGCTTGATTGCCTCCGCGCGACATACCCTCGGTAACAACAACCTTACCCGGTAGTTGCTAGATCCGGGTCAGCGCCTCACGCAGGCTGCGGGTGAGGCCCTGCGGGGAGAGCTCCTTGGTGAGGTCGTTGAGGCACTGGCACTCCGCCGGCGGCCGCTGCATGCGCACACAGGCATAGACGCCGAGCACCTGGAGCGCCCGCGCGGTGGCCAGCCTGCCCTGCTCGCCGGGCAGGCGGCAGCCGCGGCGCATCCGGTTGGCGATCTTGCGCTCCACCGACCACCGGCCGGGCAGGAACCCGCCAGCCCTGGCCGCGGCCCGGCGGAACACGTTGGCCGAGAGCAGCCTGCGGGACTGCCGGGCCAGACGGCGGCAGCTGGCCGGGCGCAGGCCGAACTGGAACGAGGTCCACAGCTGCTGGCCGGCCAGCTCGATGGTGCGGCGGCGCACCAGGCGCTTCCACTCGGCGGTGGCGATCACCGCGACCAGCTGCTCGGCCTGGGCGTCGGACAGTGGACGCGCGCGATGCCGCGCACGTCCACCGCCCACCCGGATCATGGTCCGAGACTGCTACGAACCCAGGGGCTCTCACCAGCCGCTATCGGGGTTAGAGGCGAATGCCCCGTTCGGCCAACCAGGTGCCGGGGTTCACCTTTTTGCCGCCTGGCGCCCACACCTCGAAGTGCAGGTGCGGTCCGCTGGACTGGCCGCGGTTGCCCATGGTCGCGATCTGCTGCCCGGCCTGCACCTTCTGGCCCGCGCG
Source organism: Crossiella sp. NPDC003009 (assembly GCF_053591555.1). Classification (NCBI taxonomy): domain Bacteria; kingdom Bacillati; phylum Actinomycetota; class Actinomycetes; order Pseudonocardiales; family Pseudonocardiaceae; genus Crossiella; species Crossiella sp. NPDC003009. Next base: position 69,830 of record NZ_JBSFUA010000036.1, read on the forward strand.
GACCATGGAGGCGTTGATGTGGCCGTAGACGGTGATCGTGCCGTCGTTGTGCTGCACCCGCACCCACAGGCCGAAGCCGCTGGCCGGGCCGGACTCGACCACGGTGCCGTCGGCGGCGGAGAGGATCGGGGTGCCGATCGAGTTGGCGATGTCCACGCCGTAGTGCATGGTGCCGCCGCGCATGCCGAAGTTCGAGGTGAACCGGCCCTCGGCGGGCCGGACGAACTCGCCGCCGGGCTTGCTGGCGGACTTGGCCGCCGCGGCCGCGGCCCGCTTGGCCGCCTCGGCGGCGACCTTCTCGGCCTCCGCCTTGTCCGCGTCGGCCTTCGCCTTCTCGGCCTCGGCCTTCGCCTTCTCGGCTTCGACCTTCTCCGCCTCGGCCTTCTGAGCGGACTGGCGCTCGTCGGCGATCCGCTCGGCCTTGGCCAGCTTGGCCAGTTCGATGCCGGGGTCGGTGGTCACCGCCCTCGGCAGGACCTCGGGGGCCGATCGGGCGACCCCGGCGAAGTTCGCCTGCAGGTCGGCCTGCTCGGGGTTGGCCTCCGAGGTCGAGGAGGTCATCAACTGGAACGGGCTGCCCACCACGACCGTCGTGGTCAGTGCGGCGGCAGCCGCCATCGTGCTTCCGCGCCACTTCGGGGTGGTGGCGCGGGCTCTATGTCGAGCCACAGACTCGTTGCCTTTCCGTCTCGGGGAGCCCGGTCGAGACACCCGGCGGGGGATCCGGGTCTGTGGCGGATTCGGGGTCCACCACAGGTTGTCTCGCGTGACCGAACCGTGACGTTCGGCCGGGACGGTAACCACCAGCGATAACGGGAAGCAAGCTTTAGGGGTTCAAAGGGCGAAGTTTGGTGACAGATACCACTGGGTAACCACGGAGGGTCAGGTCCCGTGTATGGACCGCAACCGGCGCGCGGTCAGCTCAGCCAGCGCCCCGGTCTCCGCCGCCAGCCTGCGCAACCCGGACAGCACCGCCTCGGCCGCGGCCGGGCCGAGAATCTCCTGGTACTGGGCCCGAAGATCAGCTCGCGCGGTGCGGGCCGCCTCGATCGCGCCGAGGCCCCGCTCGGTCAGCTCGACCACCCGGCCCCGCTGGTCTCCCTCGTCCACGCTGCGCCGCGCGTAGCCCAGCCGCGCCAGCTCGTTGACCGTCTTGGACACGCCCTGCGGGGTCATGCCGAGCTTGGCCGCCAGCTCGGAGATCCGCGCCGGACCGGGGATCAGGTGCTGGAACAGGTAGCCGTGCGCCTGCCGCAGCCCGGTGAACCCGGCCGCCTCCACCCGGCGGCGCACCTCGGCGTCGGCGGCCGCGGACAGCGCGGTGAACAGCAGCACAAGATCGTCGGCCGGGTCGAGCACGGCGGTCCCTCCGAAAATTACGAAACCATGGTTGCGTAACTGTGGTTGACTAGTTGCATGGAGCTTACGGTCAACGGCCACTGCGATCCGGCCTTCGCCGCGGTGCGGGAGGCGTTCGCGGCCGGGTTCGCCGAGGGCGAGGACCTGGGCGCGGCGGTGTCGGTCCGGGTGGACGGGCGCACCGTGGTCGACCTGTGGGGCGGGCCCTGGCGGCGGGACACCGTGGTGAACCTGTTCTCGGTGACCAAGGGCGTGCTCGCGGTGTGCGCGCACCGGCTGGTCGAGCGCGGGCAGCTCGACCCCGAAGCCCCGGTGACCCGGTACTGGCCCGAGTTCACCGCGCCGGCCACGGTCGCCGACCTGCTTTCGCACCGAGCCGGACTGCCCGCGCTGCGCGCCACCCAGCCGCCGGGCGCGCTGTTCGACTGGGCGCACCTGACCGCCGCGCTGGCCGCCGAACAGCCCTGGTGGGAGCCGGGCACCGGGCACGGCTACCACCCGGTGACCTGGGGCTGGCTGGTCGGTGAGGTGCTGCGCCGGGTCTCCGGCCGCACCCCGCGCGAACTGGTCGCCGAGCTCGGCCTCGACCTGCACATCGGCCTGCCGCTCGCACAGGCCCACCGCGCCGCACCGATCACCGCCGCGCCACTGGTCCCGCCCGGCCCCGGCGAGCCCGGCGGCGAGCTGCTGGCCGCGCTGGCCGATCCCACGTCGATGGCCGCGCTCGCCTTCGTCAACCCGCCCGATCTGCTGACCCCCGATCTGGTGGCCGACCCGCGCTGGCGGCAGGCGGAGATCCCGGCCGCCAACGGCCACGGCAACGCCCGCGCGCTCGCCGAACTCTACGGCGGCCTGGCCTGCCAGGACCTCCCGGGCGCCGTTGAGGAGCGCTCAGCGGGCCGGGACGCGGTGCTGCTGGGGCACACCAGGTTCAGCCTCGGTTTTATGCTCCCCGGCGAGCTCAGGCCGTTCTCCCCCGGTCCACGGGCCTTCGGGCACCCCGGCGCGGGCGGCGCGCTCGGGTTCGCCGATCCGGACGCCAGGCTGGGCTTCGGGTTCACGCCGGACCGGACCATCACCACGTTGCACGGCGCGGACCCCCGGTGGCGGCGGCTGGTACCGGCGGTTTACGCCTGCTTGTGATGTTGTGGGCCACGCGCGTGCCTGCCAGGGTGGGCGCGTGGACTGGAACGCCCCGCTGGACAACTACTGCGAACGCGTGGCGCCCGGTCTGTGGGGCGAACCGCTCAACGCGGTCAGCAACGCCGGGTTCGTCATCGCCGCGTTCGCGCTGTGGTGGCTGATGCGCCGCCGGTCCGCACCGGCCAGCCTGCACACGCTGGCCGCGCTGCTGCTGCTGATCGGCCTGGGCAGCCTGGCCTTCCACACCTTCGCCAACGGCTGGTCGGTGCTGCTGGACGTCGGCTTCATCGCACTGTTCATCCACTTCTACGTGGTCTGCTTCCTGCACTGGTTCTGGGGCCTGAAGTGGCAGTGGGCCTGGCTCGGCGTGCCCGCCTACCTGGTCATCGGCCAGCTCATCTCGCTCACCCTCGGCAGGCTGGTCGGCGGGGGCGGCGGCCAGTACCTGCCCGCGCTGATCACCATGATCGCCTTCGCGGTCGCCCTCGGCCTGCACCGGGACCCGGCGCTGCGGCCCTACCGGAAGTGGTTCAGCCTGACCGCGGGGCTGTTCGCGGTCTCGCTGTTCCTGCGCACGGTGGACGGCCCGGTGTGCGGCCAGTTCGTCATCGGCACCCACTTCCTGTGGCACCTGTGCAACGCGGGCGTGCTGTTCCTGGTCGCCTACGCCCTGCTGCTGCGCTGGCGCGAGGTGAACGAGCGTCGAACTCTCCAGTGAACCACCGAAGCCGGGAACGCGTCGTTCGTCCCGTTCGTTGGCCTTACGCTGAGCAACTCAATCCTCACAGGGAATAAGGACGGTTACTGGTGTTCAAACGGATGCTCCAGGCTTTCGGCGTTGGCGGGCCGACCGTGGACACGGTGCTCCACGACCCGAACTGCCGGCCGGGCGGGCAGCTCTCCGGTGAGGTCCGCCTCGCGGGCGGCAGCCACGACGTCGACATCGAACACGTGACGCTGTCCCTGGTGACCCGGATGGAGGTCGAGCACGGGGACAGCGAGCACAACGCCGTGGTCGAGTTCTTCCGGGTCGCGGTGGCCGGCCGGTTCCAGCTGCGCGAAGGCGAGCAGCGCAGCATCCCGTTCCAGCTCCCGGTGCCGTGGGAGACCCCGGTGACCCTGGTCGGCGGCGCGCCGCTGCGCGGCATGTCGGTCGGCGTGCGCACCGAGCTGTCCGTGGCCAAGGCCGTGGACAAGGGCGACCTGGACGCGGTGCACGTGCACCCGCTGCCCTCCCAGGAGGCCGTGCTGGACGCCTTCGGCCGCCTCGGTTTCCAGTTCAAGAACGCCGACGTCGAACGCGGCCACCTGCACGGGGTGCGCCAGGAGCTGCCGTTCTACCAGGAGATCGAGTTCTTCCCGCCGAGCCAGTACGCGGGCCGGATCAACGAGGTCGAGCTCACCTTCGTGGCCAGCCCCGGCGAACTCGCCGTGGTCCTGGAAGCCGACAAGCGCGGCGGCCTGTTCCGCAGCGGCGGCGACGCCTTCGGCCGCTTCCACCTCAGCCACCAGGAAGCCGAGCGCACCGACTGGGCCGCGCACATCGACGGCTGGCTGGGCCAGGCCGCGGGCCGGATGGCCCAGCACTACGGCCAGCAGCCCGGTTACGGCCACCAGCAGGGCTACGGCCACGGCGGCGGCCACCAGCAGCACTACGGCGACCACGACGACCACCGCCGCGGCGGTGGCGGGATGGGCATGGGCGGCATGGTCGCGGCCGGTGCCGCCGGCGTGGTCGGCGGTTTTGTCGCGGCGGAGATGATCGACGAGGTGGGCGACTTCTTCGGCGGCGACGACGAGTGACTGTGACATTGGCGCGCTCCGCGCGCGGGATTTTTCGCTCTTGAGTCGCCTCGTCACGCATCCGCCGCACGCGAAGCAAGCTTCGGTGCGTCGGACGCGCGACAAGGCGACGCGAAAAATCAACCCCACCGCGGTGTGAAGAGCCCGGCGTGTCGCTGGCGCGCCACGCCTCTTTCGCAACAGGTGGGCGCGTGTCTTCTTTCGCGAGCTGTTGGGTCAGGTTGAGGGGCGGTCCTGTGTGGACCGTCCCTTTTCCTTGTCTCAGGCCAAGTTCGCGCTGGTTATGGCTGCCATGTGGCGGGGCAGCTGCTGCCACACCTCCGGGGTGTAGAAGTGCGCGCCGGGGAGCTCGTCCGCGCGGAAGTCGCCGGTGGTCATCTCCTGCCAGCGGCGTGCGCCCGCCCGCGTCACCGGGTCCTGGGCTCCGATCAGGGCCTGGACCGGGATGTCGAGCGTGGTTCCCGGTTTGTAGCGGTAGGTGCCGTGCAGGGCCAGGTCCGCGCGGAACGCGGACAGCACCACCTGGGCCAGGTCCTCGTCGGCCAGGATCTCCTCCGGGAGCGTGCCGTACTCCCTGATCCAGGCCAGCAGTTCGGCGTCGGCGTGCCGGGCCACTGGACCGGTGTCGCCGGTGAAGCGCAGGTACGGCGGGGCGTGGTGGCCGGAGACGACCAGCGCGGACGGCGCCACGGGCGTGTCCGCCAGGCGGACCGCGGTCTCGAAGGCGACCAGGGCGCCCATGCTGTGTCCGGCGAGCACGTACGGCAGCCGGGCCGCCGAGCGCACCGCGGTCACCACGTCGGCGACCAGTTCCGCGAAGTCGGCGGGCATCGGCTCGGTGAACCGGCGTTCCCTTCCCGGGTAGCAGATCAGCACCAGCTCGGTGTCCGCCGGCAGCGCCTGCGCCCACGGCCGCAACGGCGCGGTGCCGCCGCCCGCGTAGCTCAGGCCGATCAGCATCCGGGTGGCGTCCGGGCGGGGCAGGGGCCGCGCCACTGAGGTCAGTCCGCTCATCGTCCCAGCACATTACGGGCCGCCCGCCTTGATGCGGACGCCGCGCTCCCCTGCGGACGACACCGGCGTTCCGAGGGTCAGCCGTCAGACCGATTTGTGCCGCCGCGCGTCGACGACCGCCGCGCCGCTGGGTACACCTTGGCCGACAGCTTGGACAACGGGACCCGGTCCCTCATCCCCGCAGTGGAGAGAAGAGCGTTGACAGTGAAGCTTCCGGCACGCCTCGCGGGTGTCGTGCTCGCCGGATCCGTGGCCATCGCCGCCGGCGGTTGCGCCGTGGTCAACAAGGTCACCGAGACGGTGGAGAGCCAGTCCGACGAGTTCGGCCCCGAGATCACCGCGATCGACCTGACCAACCTGGTCGGCACCATCAAGATCACCGGCGGCGACCGGTTGGTGGTGAAGCGGGAGCTCACCCAGCAGACCACCCGCAAGTCCCAGGCCGAGGTGGTCAAGGAGGGCGGCACCCTGCGGCTGACCGGCACCTGCGCCGGCGCGGGCGGTGACTGCGCGGTGGACTGGGACATCGCGCTGCCGGGCGGCGTCACCGTGAAGGTGGTCAACAAGACCGGCAGCATCACGCTGAACGCGGTGGCGGCCAAGGAGATCGAGGCCAGGACCAAGCTCGGCGAGGTCGTGGTGGGCGCCACCGGCGAGTTCGACCGGCTGGCCGCGCACACCGAGGGCGGCGAGGTCACCGTGACCGTGCCGGGCGGCCGGTCCTACCAGGTGACCACGAAGGTCAAGGAGCGCCTGGGCAAGGCCACCGTCGAGGTGCCGAACGGGCCCGGCCCGCGCATCGAGGTGGGCTCCGACCGCGGCGACGTCACGGTGAGGCACACCTGAGCGACCCGCCCGCACGCGCTGCCTCAGCACACGTTCGGTAATCTACACGGCACGCAGAGTCCGGATCCGGACCGGACCGCGCAAGCGCCAGGAGACCCCCGTGCCCGCCGTGTTCGCCAGCCGCCCGCTCGTCGCCGTGACGATCGCCGCTCTCGCCCTAGGCCTGGCGGGTTGCGGCAGCTCCACCGCGGACCCCGGCACGAACAACGCCCCGGCCCGCCCGCGCGAACTGGCCTTCGACAACGTCAAGCCCTGCGCGCTGCTGTCCCAGCCGCAGCAGACCGAGCTCGGCGTCGACCAGCCCGCCGAGGACGGCACCAGCCCCACCTTCAACGCCCCCAGCTGTGTTTTCGTCAGCCACAAGGAGAAGGTCAGCCTGTCGGTGGTCCTGGTCGGCGACCGCGGCATCGCCGAGTTCGGCCCCGGCAAGGCCACCGGCCAGACCGACCCGGTCACCGTCGCTGGTTTCCCCGGCTTCCGGATCCGCACCGACCAGCCCGCGGGCGAGCAGTTCTGCACCGTCCACCTGGACGCCGCCCCGAACCGCGTGCTGACCGCCGCCTACAACGAGGAAGGCCGCGACAAGCCCCTCGCCAAGGACGAGGTCTGCCAGCGCGCGACCAAGGTCGCCGAGGCCGCGGTAGGGACCCTGACCAGCGCTAAGTAGTTGCACGTCACCCGAACGAGTGGAGTCGCCCGAGCAGGCTGAACAGGCCGGTGAGGGTCGTTTGCCGCAGCTACGATCTGAGATGAGCTGATCTCAGGGGGTAGTTGAAAGTGGCACCACAAGGCAGCGTCTCGGTGGACGGCATGAAGATCGACCTGGCCCAGGTCCCGGCCGCGATCCAGCTGTACCAGCAGACCAAGGACCGGATGTTCGTCCTCGCGCGCAAGGCGCAGACGGACCTCCAGATCCAACCCATGGGCAATGACGACGTCAGCAAGGACGTCGCGGCCGAGTTCAACGCCAAGAACCTGCAGAGCACCGGCTCGGTGTACGCGGCGGTGGTCGCCTTCCAGGCACGCCTGGAGACGATCATCGAGCAGCTCACCGCCGTGCAGCAGCAGTACCGCCTGTCCGACGAGGGCAACCGGGGGAAGTTCCAGGGAGACGCGCGTGGCTGACCGCCGCATCCTGATCGCCGCCACCACCGCCTCGCTCGCGCTCGGCCTGGCCGCGTGCGGCGGGGGCAACGCCGAACCGGGCACCAGTTCAACGGCGCAGTCGAGCACGAGCACCTCCCCGGCCACACCGGCCCGGCCCAAGGCGCTCAACCTCAACGGCGTGCGGCCGTGCGAGCTGCTGACCAAGGAGCAGCAGGCTCCGTTCGGCATCGATCGTCCGCTCCAGGCCGGGCACAGCGACACCTTGAACGCCGACGACTGCAACTTCATCAACGACAAGGAGAAGGTCGGCTTCGTGCTGACCGCCATGACGAAGGAAGGCGTGGAGCGGTTCGCACCTGGACAGGTCACCGGTGAGGTGCGCCAGGTCGCCGTTTCCGGCTACTTCGCCTACGAGGTGTGGACGCCGAGCATGCCGGGCAACGAGTTCTGCACTGTGCAGGTCGACGTCGCCGACGGCCAGGTGCTCCGCTCGCACTACAGCGAGAGCAACCGGAAGCAACCGCTCGGCCGGGCCGAGCTGTGCAAGCGCGCCGCCCAGGTCGCCGAAGCCGCGGTGGCCACGCTGTCGAAGAAATAGCAACAGGGGGAACCATGATGAACTCGTTGGACGTGTGCCGGAACTGGATGGCCGTCCCGCACCAGAAGCTCTACAACGACCTGCACCAGGGCCGCGGCCCCGCCACTGCCGAACCCGCCAAGCGGGTCCAGGCCGAGCTGGCGCAGGGGTTCTTCGACGCCGTCAACGACCTGAAGACCGGCCTGAGCAAGCTCGGCGGGGTCTGGCAGGGGCAGGCGGCGGACAACGCGCAGGCCGCGATCGGTGGGCTGGGGCCGTGGCTGGAGCTGGCCAGGACCGCGGTGGAGAACACGGGCAAGGCGACCGGTTCGCAGGCGGATGCGTTCAGTGCGGCCAAGACGGCGATGCCGAAGCCGGTGGAGGTGAAGTCCGGGGAGGACTGGGCGCCGGTCAAGGGGGTCAAGAACTTCTTCGGGGTCAAGACCGATCGGCAGGAGGAGGAAGAGGCGGCCAAGGAGGCGCACATCCGGGCCGCGCAGGTGATGTCGACCTACTCGACCTCCTCCAGCGCGAACGTGCGGGCCTTGCCGACGATCGCCGAGCCGCCGCTGGTGGCGGTGGACGAGCAGGTCACTCCGCCGCCGCCGGGGCCTGGTGGCGGGCGGCGGCCGGCGGGGGCGCCGACCCGGCGTGGTGGTGGCGGGGGTGACGACCAGAGCTATCCCGGTGGGGTTGGCAGCGGCCGGGATGGGACCGATCCTGTTGGGCCGCAACCGCAGGAGCCAAGGGAGCCGCAGCGGCCAGACCAGCCGACGGGTGACCGGCCGACGGGTGACCGGCCGGTGGGTGATCGGCCAGTGGGTGACCGGCCCGGTGGTGTGGAGGATCCGACCAGGGTGGCGGCGGTGACGCCGAGCCAGTACTCGCCGGTGCCGACGCAGGGTGCGGCGAACGTGCCGGGGAACTTCGGTCCGACCGGGGGCGGTGGCGGGACCGGCGGGGGTGGGTTCGGCGGGGGTTTTGTCGGTGGTGGGTTCGGCGGCAGTGGCAGTGGTGGCGGTGCTGGGTCCGGGACCGGGAACCAGGTTGGGCGGGGTGGGGCGGCCGGGGTTGGTGGCTCGCCGCAGGTGCCCGCCTCGCGGACCGGGTCGCCGGGGGCCGGGCGGGCCGGGCAGTTCATGCAGCAGGCGGCGCCTGCCGGGGCGGCGCGGCCCGGCGAGGAGGACGAGGAGCACGAGAACCAGTACGTGCTCGACTCCGACGAGATCTTCGTCGACGATCGGCTGGTCGCGCCGCCGGTCATCGGCGAGCACCAGGAGTAGGCGATGCTGGAAACCTCTGCCGCGCCGGGATTCCGGCTCTCCGCCTCGGCGTACCAGGTGCTGTGGGAGAAGCTGCGGCTGACCGAGATGCCGATCGTGCTGCACGTGAACCCGCGCGGCTACGAAGAACACGAGCGCACCGAGGCGATCAACGAGGCCTGGGACGAGCTGCACCGCAACGAGCTGGTCAGCAACGGCGGGGTGCGGCCGGAACTGGTGGACGCGCTGACCCTGCTGGCCAAGCCCGCCCGCGCGGTGGACGCGCGGCTGTGGCTGGGCCGGGAGGTGCGGGCGCTGGCCGTCAGCGCCGGGGAGGACGCGGTGCTGGCGGTGCTCAGCGAGGACGAGCTGAGCTTGCGACCGATCTACCCCGGCGGGCTGGCCAGGGCGGTGGTGGGACTGCTGCCCGTGCGCAAGGCCGGGCCGGGCCACTCGATCTCGCTGCCCAGCTCGGTGATCGACACCGCCGCGCGGGATGTCGGCACCTCGGTCAAGGCGTTCGCGGAAGCTTTGCGGGACAACGGGATCGGTGCCGCCGACGCGCAGAGCGTGGCGACCATGATCGAGGGCGCCGAGCAGAGCGGGCAGTTCGGGGCCACCGTGACCGACCGGCTCGGGCGGCGCAACCGGGCCGACCACGTGGTCGCCTTCTACGACACCCCGGCCGGGCGCTACCTGATGGAGGAGCACCGGGGGTCCGACGGCACGCCGTGGACCACCATGAGCCCGGCCGACGGCAACCGGCTGACCGGGCAGATCGAGCGCCTGCTGGGAGAGCTGGACCAGGACTGATGCTGTTCACCAGCGCCGCCCTGGACGGCATCGCCGCCGGGGCGGTCACCCTGGCGTTCCGGCGCTGGCGGCGGCCGAGCGTGCGCGCGGGCACCGTGCTGCGCACCGGGGCGGGGCTGGTGGAGATCCTCGCGGTGGAAGCGGTCGAGGAGGTCGGCGAGGACGAGGCGGTGCGGGCCGGGTTCGCCGACCGCGCGGCGCTGTTGCGGAGCCTGCGGAAGGGCGATGGCGGCACGCTGTACCGGATCGAGCTGCGGCTGGGCGGGGCCGATCCACGGATCGTGTTGCGCGAGCAGGCTGAACTGTCCGAAGTGGACAGAGCGGCGATCGCGCGGAAGCTGTCCGGAATGGACAGCCGGGCCAAGCACGGGCCGTGGACGGCCACGGTGCTCGGGCTGATCGCGGAGTGTCCCGGCGTCCGGGCGGCTGAGCTGGCCGCCCGGACCGGCCGGGACACGGTGCCGTTCAAGAACGACGTGCGCAAGCTCAAGGAGCTCGGGCTGACCGAGAGCCTCGAGGTCGGCTACCGCCTCTCCCCGAGGGGCGAGGCGTACCTGCGCGGCTAGTGCTTCTCGTTGCCGCCGGGGAAGTCGCCCTCCAGGTCGCTGATCCCGGGCGGGGCGTCGGAGAGCTCGACCGGCACGTGCACCACGGTGACCTGGCCCTCCAGCGAGGCGGTCACCGCCTGGCCCAGCGCGTCGGTGAGCATGGCCTTGTCCGTGATCACGACCTGCTCGACCTTCGGCGGGGTGGCGTGCGCGGCGGCGGCCAGCTCGCTGGAGACGAACGGGTAGCGCTCGGCGGGCAGGCCGTGCTGGTCCAGCTGGGACTGCAGCCAGCCGTAGCCGCCGTTGCGCAGCACCACGTAGACCACCCCGATGCCTTCCCGGCCAAGGGTTTCCAGGTCGCTGCGGAACAGGTTGAACGCGCCGTCGCCGACGAAGGCGATCACCGGGCGGTCCGGCGCGGCGATCTTGACCCCGGCAGCCGCGGCCGCGCCGAAGCCCAGCGTGGTCTGCTCGGAGGGAACCACCGAGCCGCCCTGCGCGCCGGTGGAGTAGTACGGGTAGATGTAGGACCACATGTCCTGCAACCCGTTCTCCTGCACCAGGATCCGAGAGGCCGGGGCCACCGCGTCGATGGCCGCGAGCACCTCGGCCACGTGCGTGTAGCCGTCCTCGCCGAAGATCTTCAGCCGGTCCTGGGCCGCGGCGGCCGTGGCGGCGCGGCAGCGGGAGATGGTGGCCACCCAGTCGGCGTCCGGGGTGTGCCCGGCCAGCGCGGTCAGCCAGGCCGCCACGGTGCCCGCGCCGTCGCCGATCACCTTGGGACCGGCGAACTCCACGGACAACCCGGCGGCGTCGATGTTGACCTGCACCACCGGAACCGTGGAGCCGATGCCCTCCCAGCCGAAGGTCGCGGTCTCCTCGAGCCGGGAGCCCAGCGTGATCAGCAGGTCCGCGCCGCTCCACAGCTCGGCGGTCTGCTGCGGCGAGTACAGCCCGGCCAGGCCGCAGAACTGGGCGTGGCTCTCGTCCACAGTGGAGCGTCCGGTGGCCGTGCTGTAGATCCCGGCCCCGATGGTCTCGGCGAGGCGCTCGACCAGGCGGTCGGCGTTGCGGTGCCGCATGCCGCCGCCGATGAGGATCAGCGGCCGCTTGGCCGCCTTGATCGCGTCGAGCGCGGCACCCTCAGCCGCGCCGACCGCGTGGTCGGCCCTGGCCACGTCGGCCAGGGTGTTCCACGGCCGGGTGCGCGGGATCTCTTCCTTGAGCAGGTGGTCCGGGAACTCCAGGTACACCGGGCCGGGCTGGCCGGAGGTGGCGATCAGCAGCGCCTTCTCCAGCGCGGCGGCCACCCGGTCCGGGTGGTCCACCCGGTGCGCCCACTTGGTCAGCGGGGCCACCAGCGCGAGCTGGTCCAGCTCCTGGAAAGCGTTGCTGCCGCGCTGTTCCACGCTGGTGCCGCCGGCCAGCACCACCACCGGCGCGGCCGAGCAGTGCGCCTCCAGCAGGCCGGTGACCGCGTTGGCGGCGGCCGGGCCCTTGCCGATGACCGCGATGCCGGGCTTGCCGGACTGCAGCGCGTACCCGGTGGCCATGAACACCGCGTTGCGCTGGTCCCGGCACAGCACCATGCGCCGGTCGGTGGGCTCCAGGGCGCGCAGCATGCCGAGGTCGTCACCGGGCAGGCCGAAGATCGTCTCGACCCCCGCCGCGGTGAGGAAGTCGACAGCGGCGTTCCAGGCGCCCTGGTAGGTCTGCTCGGTCATGCGTTGGCCATCCTGCTCTGCTTGGCTGCGGGGAGGTGCTCGGCGACCGCCTTGGAGATCAGGATCGGCTCGGCGTGCCGCTCTCCCTGGTAGGCGACGTAGTTGGCGGCCACGCCGTGCCCGCCGAACGGCTTGTTGCCGTTCTCCACCTCGAAGATCGTCATGTTGGCGCACACCGCGTGCCGCTTGGCCAGCAGCTCGGTCGCCGCCTGGTCCTCGCCGTAGATCATCGCGGCCATGGCCCGCTCATTGACCAGCGGCGAGTTGATGAACGACTTGAGCTGCTGCGCGTTCTCGTAGACCACCACGTTGAAGATGGGCGAGAACGTCTCCTCGATGGGCATCTTCTTGTTGTACCTGCGCACGAGCACCGTGGGCTCCACATGCCGCGACCGGAAGTCCACCCGGCCGCCCTGCACGATGTGTTCTCTGTTGGTTCGCAGGTAGTCCGCCGCCGCCTCTAGCGCGGTGTCGTAGCAGAGGGAAGAATAGTCCGCTTCGGGGTCGGTGTAGCTGCCGTAGCGCAGGTCGGCCACCCGCTTGACCAGCTGGTCGGTGAACCGCTCCGCCTCCGCGGAGTTGACCATGAACACGTCCGGGCCGAAGCAGTCCTGGCCGGAGTTGACCATGCGGATGCGCAGCGCGTCGGTGACCGCGAGGTCGATGTCCGCGCCGGGGGCGACGATGAACGGGTTCACGCCCTGGCCGAAGAACAGCAGCATCTGGTCATCGCGCAGCTCGGCGCGGACCAGCTCGGCGTTCTGGTACGCGCCGGTGAAGACCAGCACGTCCGCCTCGGCCACCGGGACCTCGACGAACTGCCGCTGGCTGAGCGTGGTCAGCTCGATCGACTCCAGCTTGTGCACCGGGGCCAGCAGCTCGTGCACGCGCTTGGTGGTGCCCGAGACCTGGCTGGACGGCCGGAAGATGATCTCGTCGGTGTACAGCGACGGGATCAGCATGTACAGCGCGTAGGAGTAGAGCAGCACGTTGGAGGACATGAACACGGCCATCTTGTCCACCTGGCCCGGCCGGTAGGTCGAGACCTCCTCGACGGCGCCCTCCAGCGCGCTGATGGTCGCCTCGATCTCCTCCAGCACCGCCTTGTGGTTGGAGATCTCGGTGAGCACGTCGATGACCTGCTGCGGGTTGGCGCGCAGGAAGTCCAGCACCGCGGTGAGCGCCTGGACCCGCTCCGGGTAGTGCAGCGCGGACAGGTCGGGGACCGGCTCGGGCTCAGTGGTCCGGGTTACCCGGTCCTTGGCGCCGGGCAGGGCTTCGAGCACGAGCTGCTCCAGCTGCCGGGGGTCGGGCTTGCCGTTGGCGTTGAGCGGGAACTCGGGCAGCACCAGCACCTGGTTGGGCTGCTCGAAGGGCGGCAGCTCGGCGCAGATCAGCTCGCGCCAGTGCCGGGCCTCGCGCAGCTCGGGGTCGGCCACCACGAACACCAGCTGGCTGCCGCGGCGCGGGTCGTCCAGCGCGACCACCTTGATCGGCGCGCCCACCACCTCGGCCTTGCGGGCCAGGGCTTCCGGGTAGAGCGTGTGGCCCATCCGGTGCACGGCGAACTTGCGGCCGACCACGTAGAGGTTGCCCTCGGCGTCCCGGTAGCCGATGTCGTTGGTGCGGTAGGTGTCGTTCTCCCGCGGCGTGACGCTGCCGTCAGCGGCCAGGTAGCCCTGCATGAGGCCGCTGGAGCGGACCAGGATCTCGCCGATCTCGCCGGGCGCGGCGGTGACCCCGTTGTCGTTGATGATCTGCAGGTCGACGCCGTCCAGTGGTTTGCCGCAGCCGACCGGGTTGTCCGGGGCGGCCAGTGCGATGTTGCCCAGTTCGGTGCTGCCGTAGCCGTCCAGCAGGGGCTGACCGGTGGCCGCGATGAACTTGTCGGCCAGCGCGCGGTCCAGCGGCGCGCCGCCCACGCACCACATCCGCACCCCGCGCAGGCCGGTGGCGAACTCCGGCCGGCGGCGCAGCAGGTTGAGCATGGTGTGGTAGGTCGCGGGGGTCGCGTCCACCACGCTGACGCCGTAGCGACCGGCCATGTCGACGGCGTGGTCCAGGCGGGTGTAGGGCGCGACCACGAAGGAGCAGCGCGCCACCCACCACAGCAGCACGAGCGAGAGCCCGTACTGGTGGGAGAAGGGCAGCAGCGGCATGAGGACGTCGGCCTCGGTGTAGTTCATCCGCTGCTGGGTGCGCTCGATGTTGCCCAGGAAGGAGCGGCCCGAGCGGACGATGCCCTTGGGCTCGCCGGTGGTGCCCGAGGACCAGGCAATCAGCGCGTCGGAGCGGGAGAACCAGTCCACGAAGGACAGCGAGCCGAGCACGTCCTGGCCGTTGGCGGCCTCGGCGATCAGCTCGTCGAGCAGCAGCGTGCCCACCTCGGCGGTGGGCAGGGCCGGCTGGAGCACTGCCCACCGTGCCCGAGCCAGCCCCGCGAACCGAAGGGTCTCCTCCGGGGTCTGCCGGTGGTCCACCAGCACGATCGAGACGTCCAGGTGCACCAGCGCGAGCAGCGCGGTGACATAGCCCGCCGAGTTGTCCGCCTTGAGCACCACCCGGTCGCCGGGCGCCACACCCCGGCTGCGCAACACCGCCGCCACCCGGAGCGCGTCCTGTTCGACCTCGCCCACCGAACGCACCGAGTCAGCCGTCACCAACTTCGCTGCCACAGGATCCACTGCCGCTCTCCCGCTTCCCACATCCATCGCCAGTTCGACGTCGCCACTCGCCGCCGGGATCATCGAGATCCCCTTGCTACCGGGGCAGCCGGCGGGCGCGACGACGCGCACTCAGTTCCGGCCACTGACAGACACACCCCAGATGGATCGATTGTCAGCCTAACGAGCCGACTGGGTGCGGTGGAGGGCACTTCCAAAAGTTGGGGCGAACGGAGCAGGGTCCGCATCAAGATTTTCAAAGGCATTAACGCTGTGTGACAGAAGTAATACGCGCAGCGCAGCCGAGGCCAACTCCGGCCAATGTCAAAGCAATGTCAAAGAAACGTCAACCGCTCATTTGTTCTCGTACAGCTGCACGGAGAAAAGGAATTCACGCAACCGTCAGGAAAGTGTCAGAGAACAACGCGAAAGCCCCGGGTGACCTGCGTTGGAGGCAGGTCAGCCGGGGCTGCGCAGAGCGTGGGCGACCGGTACCGCTGGGGGACAATGCCGGGCAGCCCAACGCGGCGAACGATCGCATGCGGGCCCGGCGATGTCCAGCCGAACGGCCAGAAATCATTCTGGAGGCTTACCTCCAGGTGGTACTCAGGTCTTCTGCTAGGCCGTCCGGGGACGAGTGGGGTCTGTGCAGGTAGAGCGCGGATCAGCAACCTGTTTGAATCGTGCCTTGTGTTGTACTTCGTCATCATCGCCTGCGAAATCGCGTTTTGGGTGATTCTGTTCACCGGTTTGCTGGTGCGCTACGCACTGCAGTGGCCAAGGGTGTCGACGCTAATTCTGCTGTTGACACCGGTGGTCGACGTGGTCTTGCTGGCGGTGGCGACCTGGGACCTGCTCGGCGGTGGCACCGCGAACCTGGCGCACTCGCTGGCCGCGATCTACCTCGGCTACTCCATCGCCTACGGCAAGCGGCACATCGGCAAGCTGGACCGGAAGTTCCAGGCCCGCTACGCCCGCAAGCGCGGTCAGCCGGTGCCGGAGTTCACCGACCCGGAGAAGGCATGGCCGCGCTCACGGCGGGAGCGCGCGGCCTGGTTCCGGCTGCTGCGGATGTACCTGGTGCTGGTCGCGCTGATGGGCGGCGCGATCCTGCTCACCGGCGATCCGGCCCGCACCCAGGCCCTGCACAGCCCGTTGATCATCTGGACGCTGATCGTGGTGATCGACGGCCTGGTCAGCTTCTCGAAGAAGGACGAGCCGGCGCGCGCCTAACCCCGGCGCAGCCGGGCGAGGACCGCGGCCACGGCGGTGCTGAGGCAGGTGAGCACGGGCAGCTGGATGTCGCCGGGCTGGAACAGCGAGATGGCGGTCCAGGCGAGCAGGCAGAGCGCGCCGAAGCCGAGCAGCAGGGTGGTCAGGCCGAGGCGGGGGCGGCTGGCCAGGACGCGGACCAGCTTGGGCCGGACCGTGGCGGGCAGGCGGCGCAGCGGCAGCGCGGCCAGCACCGCGGTGGCGGCCAGCAGCAGCACGCCGAGCCAGACGTGGCCGGGTCCGGGTTGCGGCAGTCCGGCGATGACCAGGGCCAGCGAGCCGAGGCTGAGCACGAGGGTGAGGGTGCGGGCGGTGGGCCAGAGCAGGCGGGCCACGGCGTCGGCGGGGGGCGGCGGGGGTTCGCCGGTGGGCAGCTGGCCATCGGCGGCCGGTCCGGGGTGGGCTTGCGGGCGGTGGGCGGAGCCCGGGGCCGTGCCGGCGGTTGGCCCAGCCCCCGGCCTCGAACCGGCCCCCGGTGTTGAACCGGCTCCCGGCTCGCCCAGCCGACCGGTCGGCCGGGCGTTCTTGGCGCTCTTGCGCACCAGGTCCAGGTTCAGCTTGGCGTGCTTGTTGCCGGGGTCGAGGCGGAGCGCGGCCAGGTAGGCCTGTTCGGCGATGTCCCAGCGGGTGGCGCGCAGCGCGATGTCGCCGAGCACCTCGAAGCAGCGCGGTTCGGCCGGGGCCAGCTCCACCGCGCGGCGGGCCGCGGCCACCGCCTGGTGGCCTTCGGGCCGCTGCGGGTCGAGCATCGCCCCGCCCGCGCCGAGCGCCTCGGCGAGCGCGACCTGCCCTCGCCAGTCCCCCGGCGCCAGCCGGACGGCTTCCCGCGCGGCGGCCACCGCCTCGGCGTGCCTGCCCAGCACGGTGAGCGCGATGCCGCGGAGCCGGTGCGGCGCTTCCGCGTCCGGGGCCAGTTCGGTGGCCCGCTCGGCGGCTTGGAGAGCGCGCTTGGGTTTGTTGTTCGCCAGGTAGGCCGCGGCCTGGCGGCACAACGCCTCGGGCTCCTCGGTCACGGGGTGGAGTCTCGCACGTGCGCCAGGTGACGCCGGCCGGGGCGTCACAGGCCGAGGCGACCGAGCGCCTGGCTGATCCGGGGGTCGGTGGAGACGATCGGCGACTCGGTGCGCACCCACGGGGACCCGCCGAAGTGGGTCTGGAAGATGTGCTCGGCGGTGCGGGTGGCCAGGGCCTGGGTGGTCAGGGTCGGGTTGGGGCCGCCGAGGGCGTTGGCCAGCGCCGAGTTGTCCGCGATGTAGAGGCCGCGCACGGCCCTGGACTCACCGGTCGGCTGGGTGACCGAGTTGTGTTCGGACAGGCCCATCCGCATGGTGGACTGCACGTGCAGGATCAGCGGCGCCCAGTCGATCCGGAACACCTTCTTCGCGCCCGCGCCGCGCAGCAGCTGGGTGGCGCGCTTGGCCAGGTACTCGCGGTTGCGCTGGGTGCGGGCGGTGCGCTGGCGCTGCCGGAACTCGACCTTGGCGATCGGCCCGTGCTCGTCGGCAGGCAGTACCGAGGGCAGCACCCGGTTCTGCGCCTCCACGTCGTCGTCGGTGATCACCAGCACGTTGAGCAGCCGGTTGACCCCGCCGGCCAGCACCTCCTTGAGCTCGGGTCCGATCAACCGCCCGGCCGGCCCGTCCCAGGGCCCGGTGGCGCCGCGGCCGTTGCCGTAGCGGCCGCGGATGCCGCTGTCGCTCAACGTCATGCTGAATGCCTGCAACGCCGGCGGCAGACCGACGTTCTCCAGGCCGCCGTAGCCGGGGAACTCGCAGCGCGCGGAGGACCCGACGCCCTTGGTGGAGTCGGTGTCCCGGTCGAACTGGCCGATCACCCAGTCGAAGTGGTGGTCGGTGTAGCCGCGCCCGACCCAGCCGTTGGGGTTGGGCAGCCCGCTGTTGAGCCACAGCCGGGGCGTCTCGGTGCACCCGGCGGCCATCACCACGACCTTGGCGTCCTCGCGGTGCTCCACTCCCGCCCCGGTGCGCCAGGTGACCCCGGTGGCGGTGAGCGCGCTGCCCCTGCGCTCGGTGTGCACCCGGGTGACGAAGGCGTCGGCGACCAGGGTGGCCGGTTTGGCTCCCGGCCGGACCGCGTCGGCGGTGATGGCCAGCGGCACGTAGCTGTTGTCGGTGGAGCGCTTGGCGAACTGGTTGCGCGGGGCGCGCACGGGCTGCATGCAGCCCTGGAAGCAGTAGCCGCAGAAGGTGCACCCGGTGGCCATCGGGAAGACCAGCTTCGACGCGTCGGTGGTGCGGCCCGCGGTGCCACCGGGTTGCAGGATCGCGTTCTCCTGCGGCCGGTAGGAGGCGCCAAGCGTGGTCTTGGTCTTCTGCACCGGGATGCCGAGGGTCTCACAGCCCCGGAAGAAGGTCTCCTCCTTCAGGCCCATGGCCGCGGTCTGCACCGGCAGGGTCGCCTCAGCCCACTCGTAGTAGGGCACCAAGTCCTTGTAGGCGAAGGGAAATCGGTGCTCGACGTCGTAGTTGGCCGCGTCCGGACCGTCGTAGCCTGCGAACACGCCGGGGTAGGCGCGCGGGCAGTTGCCGTAGTAGTGCTGGGTGGTGCCGCCGACGCCGGAAAGCTGCCACAGGAAGGAGTTCTGCGGCGTCTCCCGGAACCAGGCGGGCTTGTTCCGGTCCTGCGGCCCGAAGCGCAGGTACCCGGTGAGCGGGTTGTTGGCGTCGTTCTCGAAGTGCGTCCACTCCTCGCGCGGCTTGGCATGCCGGGGCCCAGCTTCCAGCAGCAGCACGTCCAGCCCACGCCCGGCCAGCTCCGCGGCCACGACCGGCCCACCGCCACCGGCGCCGATCACGATGACGTCGCGCATCAGTCCTCCACCGAGGTTCGGCCCTGGTAGTACCCACGAAAGTCGTCCCAGCCCTCAACCGGACCGGCGGGCTGGTACCCGGTCAACTGCCAGCCAACGGGCCGCGCCCGCAGCTTCTTGGTCCGCTTGTCGAACACTTTCCACTCGGAGTAGGCCCCGAACGCGGGAAACTCCAGCAGCGCCCCACCCACGAACTTCAACAGCCCGGACACACTCCCCCGCAACGGCTGCGGCAGGTTCTGGTCCAGCAACGCCACGAGATTAGCGTCCGGCCCCTCCAGCAACGCGAACGCCTTGGCCTTGTCCGCAAAGGACAATCGAGCAAACGGCGACAGGAACGGCCCGTTGAGCGCCAGGGGGTTCACCTGCGTCGCCAACAGGTTGAGCAGCAACGCGATCACCAGGGAGAGCGGCAGGGTTTCGTCGTTCTGCAAGACGAGCGCGAGAGCCTTGTCCAATGTGGACACTTGCAGGTCGATCAGCCCGAGCAGGCTGTCCGGCAGCTTGATCCCGGTGTCGGCGAGCGCGGTGACGAAGGCCATCGACAGCGGCTTGGCCAGCTGGTCGGGAAACGGCACGAAGTGGTCGAGCGCCTCGATCATGAAGTCGGTAGCGCCCATCTCCATCGCACCGGGACCCGGCACCGGCGTGCCTTGGGCGCGGGAGTAACCATCCGGACCGGGCACCACGAAGGTGGTCAGGCCATTGAGGGTGTCCCGCGCGAGTTCGGCGAGGATGGGGCGAAGCAGGTCAACAAGAATGGGCAGCGGCGGCGCGGCCGAAGCGGCGGGCGTGACACCCAGCGCGGGCGGCAACAACACCCCCGCACCGGTAACCGCACCCAGAACGCCAATCCGGGCAAGGAAAGCCCGGCGCGCCAGGTCAGCAGAAGACATGTCCGCGTCCTTGCGGCAGGAGGTGTGGTGGTACCCCGGGGGCGGGGGTGTGGCATACGTACCGGGGGCGCGGAGGGAGCGGCAAGCAGGGGACGCGGAGACCACTCGGATGGGTGGCAACGATGGTGGGGACAACCGCGCATCCGAGGGATACCTAGGGTTAGCCCGGGGGTGAAAACCCACAAAGTGGGCCTCTTGTCTTCTCCGTACGGCCTGGAGACTGCTAACCGCATCCCGCCGAGCAGACGCTCACAGCAACCGCCGCCAACGCCACGCCACGCAACGGCGGCTGGTCGGCGGGATGTGGTTCGCTGTCGGAAGGTCGTGCGGAGAAGACAAGAGGACCGCGAGCACGCTGGGTCTTGAGTCGGCAACCCAAACCCCGCCCCGCAACCTGCTCGTCCCGGCTTTTGACTTGTCAACCCCTCCGGGG